>NZ_QOAY01000249.1:0-493 GCF_003314775.1 Microbacterium sp. H6
CGAGAGTCGTTATTGTATATTCGTGGTGGGTCAATGCATCCCGCACGCCGTGAATGGGCACGAGACACATCGTCACTAAGAGTATTCCTTGGCACATTCCGTGCCGGGGTTTGTTAGTTTGTTGGCAGAGACTTGACAGTTAAGCCAAAGCCCCCACCGGGCGAGGACTCGGCGTGGTGGCCCTAGAAGCACACCCAGCTTCGGCCTCCCCCGCATTTAACGACATGTTCGCTGGTCATTCTGCCGAGCAGGTTTTGACAATGATCCTTCCGCAGGTTCACCTACGGAAACCTTGTTACGACTTCTCCTTCCTCTAAATGATAAGGTTCAGTGAACTTCTCGCGACGTCGCCGGCGGCGAACCGCCCACGTCGCCGCGATCCGAACACTTCACCGGACCATTCAATCGGTAGGAGCGACGGGCGGTGTGTACAAAGGGCAGGGACGTAGTCAACGCGAGCTGATGACTCGCGCTTACTAGGAATTATATAAGA
>NZ_QOAY01000177.1:0-563 GCF_003314775.1 Microbacterium sp. H6
TCGGTCGGCCAGGAGTAGTCGTTCGCCCCACCGCCCTCGATCGGGTCGACCTGCAGGAACCGCCCGAGAGCGGGGACATACAACCGCACCCCCATCTCCACCACCAGCGCCGAACCCGCCGACTCCGCGGGCTTCAACGCCCCCTGATGCCAGAGGGTGTTCCCCGCGACCTGCCCGGTGCCATCCGACGCGACCGTCCCGATCGCGAACGTGACCGGGTCCACCGGCTGACCGAACGGATCCCACAACAACAACCCGCTCGTCGCCGTCCCGGTGCGCGTCACCAAACCGTGCCCACCCAACCCGGGGAACGACCACGTCACCACCCCCGCCTGGTTCGTCCACGACACCCCACCCGGCAGCCCGACACTCCGCGTCAAACCCGCGCCAGACCTCTGCCCCCACGCCGCATCACCACCCGCCGCATACAGGTAGCTCGTCGTCACCGCCGGCTCCGCACCCGCCGGATCGATCGTCCGCGATGCCATGCGCCCGGTCGCGTCCCGCACGATCCGCACCGTCGTCCCATCGTCATACGTCGTCCCGATGTGCCGGTTCGCGGC
>NZ_QOAY01000214.1:0-735 GCF_003314775.1 Microbacterium sp. H6
CAGGCGCTCGCCCCGTCGCTCGAGGACGTGCGCGACTATGCGCAGAGTGTCGAGATCCGCGTGCCGGGTGTCGACACCGCGGGGGTGACGGCCGCACTCGCCGGCCTCGTCGCGCGGCATCCGGTGCTCTCCCTCGTCGTCCGGGAGGACTCGGGCGGAGACTGGCACGCCGAGATACCCGTCGCCCCCACGCCCATCCCGCTGTTCGAGGGCACCGACGTGGCCGATCTACTGCCCCGCATGCGTGGGGCACTGGCTCCGACCGAGGGGCGGATGGTGTCAGCCGGGTTCCTGCCGGCCGATGGGGTGCTCGTCCTCGTGGCGCACCATCTCGTGATCGACGGCATCTCCTGGCGCATCCTCGTCGACGAACTCGCTCGTCTACTCGACGGGCGCGATCTCCCGACGGCACCGGAGTCGGCCTGGCGCCGTCGGGCGCTGGCCCTGGAGGAACGCCGCCTCGATCCGGTCGAGGAATCCCATTGGCGTCGTGTCGCCGACCGCTCGTGCGCGGTCTTCCCGCATCCGATCCCCGGCCCCGAGTCCTCGACGGCGCTCCGTCTCTGGCGGGTGGGGGATGCCCGGATCGCGGCGGCCGTGCTCGACCGGATCCCGGCGGGTCTGGAGGCACGCCCGGATGCGGTCCTCGTCGCCGCGCTCGCCGTGGCCCTGCAGGACTGGGCGGAGGCCGAGGGCACGCTGCTCGTGGAGTGGGAGACCCATGGTCGCGAACCC
>NZ_QOAY01000158.1:0-779 GCF_003314775.1 Microbacterium sp. H6
CCGCTACTCGTTCCACGCCGCCGCCGGAACCGTCGTCGGCGTCGACATCGGCGTCGCGAGCGTGCGGGTCGTGCTGGCCGACCTGGCCGGACACGTGATCGCGCAGCGCAGCTTCCCCGGCGTGGCCGAGCGGCCCGATGGCGCGTCCAAGCTGGCTGCCGTGATCGAGGACGTGCGGGGTACGCTCTCCGCGGTCTCGATCCCGGGATCGAAGGTCCGCGCGGTCGGCGTCTCGCTTCCCGGCATCGTCGACGACACGGGGCGCGTCACCACCTCGGTCGTCATCCCCGAGTGGTCGGGCATCGACATCGGCTCCCAGCTGCGCCAGGCGTTCGGCTGCCCCGTCGCGGTGGACAACGGCGTTCGTCTCGCGGCCGTCGCCGAGCATCACCTCGGCGTCGCGCAGCTCGTCGACGACGTCATCTACCTGTCGGTCGGCAATCGCATCGCGATGGGACTGATCCTCGGCGGACGCCCGCGCCGCGGAATCCACAACGCTGCGGGCGACATCGGCCGCCTCGCCTTCCGGGGACTGAACACCGAGACGGGCCAGATCACGTGGCGCACCGCCCCGACCGCTGCCGAGGTCTTCGCGAAGGCGCGCGGCGGTGACGCGGCCGCACAGCAGGAGCTCGACGGATTCATCGGCGAGCTCGCCCATGGCATCGCGACCCTGATCATGACGGTCGACCCGGCCATGATCGTGATCGGCGGTGGACTCTCGGCCGCGCATGAGCAGCTGCTCGACCCCCTGCGCGCGGCACTGCCCGGCCACCTCG
>NZ_QOAY01000119.1:0-788 GCF_003314775.1 Microbacterium sp. H6
CGCGTCCTGGCGATGGCATCGCGCGCACGGTCGTCGTCCGGGGCCTCGGTCTCGAACAGCGGCAGCACGCGCTCGGCGCAGTCGGCCGCCCACACCGCGACGATCCGACGGTCGGTCTCGGTCATGCCCTGAAGAGTCATGCCCTGCGGAGTCGACATGGGGTTCACCTCGTCCGTCGTCCGGTGCGAGCGCGCGCGGCCTCGTGCGCCTCGCGGAGAAGGGCGAGCACGGCACCCTCCGTCGCCGCTGCGGGGTTGATCACGCACACCCAGCCGGCGGTGCCGTACAACGGGTGAGGCCGGAAGACGTCGACCGCCGTCGGGTCGGTGTCGCCGCCCGTGAGAGACCCCGCCGCGATGATCGACTCCGCGCGCTCGCGTCCGACGTGGATGTTCACCCGGAAGCGCCCTGGAGCGTCCAGCGCGGAGGACGTGTCGTCGGGATAGTCCTTCGTGATGATCGTCCCGTACGGCTGCGTGCGCTCCGGCATCCGGCCGTCGGGCGCGTGGTAGAAGTATGCGTCTCCCCATGACAGTTCGGGGAAGTCGCTGCCTGCCTCCGGGGCGACGACGAGCACGCCGTCGAACGAGCGGACCTCTTCGATGATCTCCTGCATTTCCATCCTTCAATGCTGAGGCTGATGTGCTTATGTGGGCTCAAGGGCCGGAAAGACAAGGAGGCACGTGCAGAACCCTCAAGAGCAGGTGATGACCACTGCGGCGCTCGGACGGCTGGTCGGCTACTCGACGCAGCAGGTGCGCGACCTCGAGCGACTCGGTGTGCTCCCC
>NZ_QOAY01000109.1:0-798 GCF_003314775.1 Microbacterium sp. H6
CGAGGTTCGCCGTCGGGTCGTAGCCGGATCCCTTCACCACGACCCTGTCGCCCGCCTTGAGCGGCACCCCGGCAGCCGGAGTCGTGCCATCGGCCAGGAACACCTCGATCGCGGCGGATACAGGGGCCGGCCGCAGAATCTCCCACTGCGCGTCGGAGATGGCGATGGTCGAACGCGCGGAGATGGTGCTCGCATCGGGGTTCGAGTGCTGCTTCCACACGATGACCTCGTACGACTTCGCGCGGTCGAGGGTGTCAGCGGCAGTGGTCAGGTCGATCGTGAAGACCCCGCCCGAGATCGGACGCACCCACTGCATGGCCAGGAAGCCGCTGCTGCCGGTGACGTTCGCCTCGGTGCCCTTCTCGATCAGCGCGACGTACGCGCCGGTGATCGCTCCCAGCTTCGAGCCGGATGCCGTGACGGTCAGGCCGTCCTTCGCGGTCGCTGACTTCACGACCGCGGAGACGGCCGGAGCCTCGGTGTAGTTCAGGGCGACGCTGCGCTCCTGATCGGCGTTGACCACCCCACCGGCCGCGTACGTGTAGACACCGTAGGAGCCAGGCGTCGCCGCCGCATCCTTCAGGGTGATGGTCGCCTGGAACGTGCCGTCAGCCGCGATGTCGACCCACTGCGCGCGGATCGCGCCCTGGTACTGAGCGGGGACCTGGTTCAGCACGCCCTCGGCGAGTGCCCAGACCTGCGCGCCGGACGATCGCGTCGAGGAGGCGGCACCGGCGGACGGCTGCCACGTGGAGGCGAAGTTGCCGAAGACCACGTAGGTGCCCTGCGGGAGGTGCT
>NZ_QOAY01000011.1:0-809 GCF_003314775.1 Microbacterium sp. H6
CGCCGCGGGCGAGCCCGGCGACCTCAAGCACCGTGCCGCCGTCCCGGCCGGTGGTTGCGCGGACCCAAAGGCGGCGGCGGGGCACGAACAGGGACAGGGCCAACCCGGCCATCGCGACGACCGCGGCGATCAGAGTGGGGGTTTGGGTGGGGTCGGCGGCGATCTCCAGCGACGCGAATCGGGGGATCGGGCCGAGCTCGATCGTGCCCAGCTCGTCCGGCAGCGGAACCGGGGTGCCGGGGACCAACTGCAGGGCGGGGGTGGGGGTGCCCCGCCCGGCGATCTGGGTGAGGGTGCTGGTGTCCAGTGCGTACACCGACACCGGGACCCCGGTGTTCAGGCCCAGGTCGCCGACGTACACGTTGAAGGTGACGACCGGGTCCAGCAGGTCCGGGTAGCTGGACGCGAACGCCCCAGAGGCGGTGGTCGCGCGGGTGGGGTACAGCATCCCGACCAGGCCGACCTGCTCGGCCAGCCCGTCGGGAACCTTCACGATGCCCAAGCTGGTCAAATTCGCGTCCTGCGGCAGGAACGGGACCGTGTCACGGAACACGATCTTCCCGGCCGGGTTTCGGACGGTGAGGGTGGGGGCGTACCCGTTGCCGAGCAGATAGATGTCGGTGCCAGCCACCGGCAGCGGCTCGTTGACCCGGATGCTGGAGGCCTGCCGGGTGCCGCCAGTGGTGGTCGTGACCTGCGCGTCGAACGTCTTCGGCATGCCGAGCGCGTTGACGTTGTCCAGGACGTAGTCGACGCGGAACCGGTCCAGGGTGAGGGAGAACGCCGGGATCTGCGTGTCAGTGATGAAC
>NZ_QOAY01000074.1:0-845 GCF_003314775.1 Microbacterium sp. H6
CATGCGTCGCGCGCCGGTGCCTGGTCCTCCGCCTGCTGGGCGACGAGGGTGCGACGGAGATCTCCCCACCCGTCCGCCACGCTCTGCCCTGCCGCGGCGGCGACGACGCGTTCGATGAGCAGCGGCGTGGACCACCCGTCGATCACGAGATGATGCGCCCCGAGCACGAGCACGGCGCTGGAGCGCCCGCTGCGAACCACATGGGCATGCAGGAGCGGAGGGCGCGATACATCGCTCGTGCGTGCGAGTTCCGCGGCGACGAGGTCGGCGACCCGCGTCTCGGCGCGGGCGGCGAGCACGGAGTCGTCCCCCGTGTGGTCGTCCTCGTGGATCATGACGTCGACCTCGGGCTCCCGAGGGACCAGCTGCACGGGACGGTCGGTGAGATCCGCGACGAACGCGGCGCCGAGCTGGGGGTGCGCCCGCACCACCGAGCGCACGGCCTCGGCGATCGTCTCCAACGCCAGCGGTTCCGTGGCATCGGCGCGCGGGTTCGTCAGCGGGATGGTCGTGACGGTCGAGTAGACGTCGTCCGTGCCGTCGCGGAGCGCGTGGAACAGCAGCCCCTCCTGCAGCGCTGTGAGCGGAGCGATGTCGCGAAGCGGGCCTCTGTCCGCCTCGATCCGCTCGATCGTCCCGAGGTCGAGGCCGGGGAGCGCGGCCTCGGCAGGGATGAGGGTCGCCGCGGGTCCCGCTCCGGGCGCGGCCAGCTGATCGGCGAGATCGACCAGCCCTTCGAGGGCACGGTCCCACGCCGCGAGCAGCACCGGAAGCCGCTCGGCCAGCGCCGGCGCCACGGTCCATTCGACCTCGAGCCCACGATCGTCCGGCGCGACGAACACCGC
>NZ_QOAY01000051.1:0-871 GCF_003314775.1 Microbacterium sp. H6
AGGGCGGGCGACAGATGGTGCAGCGGCTCGGTGGCCCAGAGCAGGATCACCGCCCCCAGCAGCAGGGCGGCTCGTCGCTCCAGGGTGCTGAGCGGCCCGGTCACGGCCGTCGACGCGGAGCGGCCGATCTCCGCAGTGCTCAGTCGAAGACGTGTGGTGCGGTCTTCGCTCCGGGTGAAGCGCCAGAGGATGATCTCGCACGCCAGGTGCGACGACACCACGGCGAGCGGCAGTCCGAGCCAGAGCCAGCTCGAGAACGTGAAGCCCTCCTCCCCTGCGGCGCGCAGCAGCTGGTCCGTGACGATGTGTGCTCCGGCCCCGAGCAGCGAGCCGACAGCCGACAGCAGCACCACGGTCGGCATCAGGAGCGCCAGCGCACGGATCACCCTGTCGCGTCCGGGAAGCGCGGTGGCGACCGCGGTATGCACGGGGACGGCGAGCGCCGCCCGCCCTGACGTCGCCGGCACGGCGAAAGCGGTGAGCGTGAGCGCGACCGTCATGAGGTGGAACAGGCTCCGTGGACCCCGCGCGAATCGCAGCAGGTGGGCGGCGCCACGCAGTGCCAGCCCCGAGGTGGCCACCGCGGAGGCGATCACGAACGCCCCGATGAGCAGCCAGATCGTCTCGTCGCCGAGCGAGGCGAAGAAGTCGCGTGCCGGCAGTACCCCGGTGACGATGAGGGCGATCGCGGCGAGGAAGGCGACGAGTGTGTCGTCCAGACGCGTCGAGGTCCATGCCCATACGGCGAGCAGGAAGACCGCGAGCGTCACCGCGATCGGCAGGGTGGGCGCGCCGCTCCCCGGCGATCGGGTCAGCGCGGCCAGGAGCATCGCGCCCCCGGCCGTCAGCACGAGCCCGAGCGCGACCGCTC
>NZ_QOAY01000125.1:0-891 GCF_003314775.1 Microbacterium sp. H6
CGACGAAGCGCGACGCCGTGAGGCCGGGTCGCCCCAGGTAGCCCCTGGCGAGCTGTCCTCCCTCGAGGTACAGCTCTCCCCTGGTGCCCGGGGCGACGGGACGCAGCCAGGCATCCCGCACCACGGCTCGCGCGCCGGGCACCGGCGTGCCGATCAGCGGTTCCGTGCTCTCCGCCACGACGGCGCCAAGCGCATCGACCGTCGCCTCGGTGGGTCCGTAGAGGTTGAGGGTCCTGGTCGTGGCCGACCGCTCACGCAGCGCCGACCAGAGCGCAGTGCTGACCGCCTCGCCGCCCAGCAGCACTTCAGGAAGCGGCCGAGCTCCGTCGAACAGCCCCTCCTCGACCAGCTGCTCCGCCAGCACGGGAGCGACGTCGATGACGTCCGCCGCGCACGCTCGGGCGGTGAACAGGGCGGGGTCCCGACGCTCCTCGTCGTCGAGGAGGATCAGCTCGTGCCCGGCGAACAGCCAGTGGAGCTGGATGAGCGAGGTGTCGAATGCGAAGGATGCGGAGTGCACCGCGACGATCCGGTCCCTCCCCTCCTCAGCCGTCATCCGCGCGACGAGTTCGGCATGACGCCCCGAACGCAGACCCTCGAAGTGGGTGTCGAGGGCGTCTCTGGTCAGCACCACGCCCTTCGGTCGTCCGGTGGACCCTGAGGTGAAGATCACGTAGGCCGCCGCGGCGCCCGGTACCGACCGCGGCGCGAGCGTCACCGGCGAGATGTCCGCCGGGTCGACGACAGCGATGTCCGCTTCCGCGGCGAGCTCCGCCGCCGTGCTCCCCCGCGGGGCGAGCACGAGAGTCGGGCATGCTTCGGCGAACACCTCGCGCACGCGCTCGCGTGGGGAGGACTCGTCGATCGGGAGGTATGCGGAACCGGCAGCCA
>NZ_QOAY01000036.1:0-972 GCF_003314775.1 Microbacterium sp. H6
AGCGGGCCCGTCGTCCCCGCGCCCGGGATCCCCTCCGCGGCACTCGGCGACGTCACGTGCACCGTGAGGGTCGCGCCGTCGCCGGCCGGGATGTCGTGGCGCACGGTGGTCGCGCGGGAGGAGGAGGGCGGCAGGATCGTGGTGCCGAGCTGTGCGCGCTCGACGATGCGGGGTGGCGTGAGGGGGCCTTCGACGCCCAGACGCAGTACGCCGTCGTCGACGCCGATCATCGTCGTGGTGAGCACATCGGCGTCGGAGGAGGCAGGTTCTGTGCGGCCGACCTCGATGCCGTCGTCGAGGTCGATGAGCACGCTCCGCCCTTCCGTGACGGCGAGCACCACCACCCGGTCGTCCTGCACCGCGACGTCGACGATCCGTATATCGGGGTCGTGCCAGTGCCAGGGCGCGCGGTCATCTGCCGCATCGGCTGCGGCGTCGATCAGCACGGCATCCAGACCCCGGTCATGCCATACGAGCACCCCGGTGCCGAGTCGCCAGGCGCGGAACAGCGCGGACCACCGTCCCAGCGGCGTCCCCGTCGCCCGGTCGGTCAGAGTGGTTCCCGCACCGGCGGAACTGAGGGCGCGCAGGCCGCTCTCTCCTCCGGGGAACAGTCGCAGCCGGCCCTCGCTCGGCAGGGGAGCCACCTCTGTCTCGCCCGTCTCCACGTCGAGGGTCACGAGCCGGCGGTCGCGGCTGGCGACCACGTCGAGGCTCCGCGAATCGGCCGCCCAGAGCACGGTGTCGTAGCGGAGACGGATGTCGGGGTGGAGGCGCAGTGTGCCGGCGGCGACATCGACGAGGCCGAAGACGGCATTCTCGTCGGCGGTGGGTGCCCATTCCACCGCGATGCGGCTGCGGTCGGGGGAGGGGAAGATGCGATGGAGGTGGCCGTCCGGCTCGATCACGGTCGAGCCGTCGAGGCGATGGATGCCGCGGCGGCTGCGGTCGGCGGCCCGCCCCAGGGTGAAG
>NZ_QOAY01000212.1:0-1028 GCF_003314775.1 Microbacterium sp. H6
AGGGGATCGACCCCGCGCTGGAGCTCGGCGTGCAGGGGGCGGGACTGTCGGGCGGGCAGGCGCAGCGGGTGGCCGTCGCCCGCGCCCTGTATCGCCAGGCAACGGCGTCCGGACGGGTGCTCGCACTCGATGAGCCGTCGAGTGCGCTCGACCCCGAGACCGAGGACCGGCTGTGGCGATCGTTGCGCGAGAAGGCGGATGCCGGGGCGACGATCCTCCTCGTCTCCCACCGTCGGACCGCACGGGAGATCGCGGATCAGATCGTGGCGCTGGGGGTGAACGCATGACTGCACCCCGCACAACCGATGCCGCGCATTCCCGCGGTCACCGGGTCGGCGCCATCCTGCGACTCGCGCAGCCGCCACTCGGCCGCTTCGTACCGGGACTGATCTGGGGTCTGCTCTCGGCCGCCGCCGCCGTGAGTCTGCTCGCGGTCAGCGGGTGGCTGATCGTGAGCGCCTCGATCGTCGATTCGCTGGTGCCGCTGTCGATCGCCGTCGTCGGTGTGCGCTTCTTCGCCGTCTCGCGCGCGGTCACCCGCTATCTGGAGCGCCTGAGCGGACACGATGCCGCGCTGCGTCAGCTCGCCTCGACTCGTGCCGACATGGTGCGCCGGCTGATCCCTCTGTCGCCGGCGGGACTCGGCTCGACGGACCGCGGGCAGGTGCTCGCAGCTCTCGTGGACGACGTCGAGAACCTGCAGAACCTGCCGCTGCGAGTGGTGCAGCCGCTCGGTGTGGCGGCGCTCGTCGCGGTCGGAGCGGTGGGCTTGCTCGCGTTCGTCTCGCCCCCGGCCGCCCTCGCTCTCGCGGTCTGCCTCCTGGCCGCCGCAGCTGCAGCGATCGGACTCGGTTGGGCGTTCGGCTCGCACGCCGAAGCACGGGTCTCGGAGCGTCGGGCAGAGCTCTCGGCAGCTCTCGTCGACTACCTCGGGAGCCTCGACGTGCTCATCGCCTACGGGGCGGAGCAACAGGCGCGGGCGCGGATCACCGCCGCCGATGCGGCTCTGCGACGCGTGGTCGACCGTG
>NZ_QOAY01000300.1:0-1054 GCF_003314775.1 Microbacterium sp. H6
CCGCGTCGCGGGTGGCAGCGCCGGGGTCTTCGCAGCGGCAGACGGCGGGCGACCAGGAGGAACGCGCGAGCGCCGCGTCGCCGATCGGGTTCACTCCAGGACCGGCGGCCAGGGCATGCCCGGCCAGGGCGTGCAGGCACTTGACGCGCGTGGGCATGCCACCCGCGGAGATGCCGTCGATCTCGGGGACCTCGCCGAACTCGGCACGATCCGCCAGGTAGGCCTCGTGGGCTGCGAGATAGGCCGCAGCCATGTCCTCGTCCTCGGCGATGAGTGCGGCGAGCTCGGGCATCACCTGGGTGGCTTCCAGCGTCGACATCGCCGCCGTCGCCGCAGGGTGCGTGAGGTAGTAGAACGTGGGGAACGGCGTGCCGTCCGGCAGGCGCGGCGTCGTGGCGACCACCGTCGGGTTGCCGCAGTCGCAACGGGCCGCGATACCCACCACACCCCGGGCGGAACGGCCGAGCTGGGCCGATACGACGGCGAGTTCTGCGGGCGTGGGGGCGGGGAAGGGCGGCGTGGTCACCCCACCAGCGTAGGGGAGGCTGCGGGGAAGATGCTCGGAGCGGATGCTCAGCGAGTGACGGCGGCGGTGTCGCTGAGCCCGGACGACACGAGGGTGCGCAGCAGCTGCGGCATCCAGTCCGTCGGCTTCTCGACGAGCGTGTCGCTCACCGGCTCCTGCTCCCGCGGGAGTGCAGCAGGATCGAGGTCGTTGTCGATCAGGTAGACGACCTCGCCTGGTTTCACGTAATAGAGGCGCTCGCGGGCCTGCGTCGTGATGTACGCGGGGTCGTTCCAGCGCTCGCGTTCGGCTTCGAGCGCCGCGATCTGGTCTTCGCTCACCTGCACGGAGGCCTCGAGGGCTGCGATCTTCTGGCGCTGGTCGATGAAGGTCCCGAGCGTCGGCACCAGCACCCACGCACCGAGCACCACCAGCGAGAGCATGATGACGGAGAAGGCGGAGAGGCGGATGCCGGAAGCCCACTCGCGCACATCGACGCGGGGGGCTCCGCCTCGGCTCCCCGCCGCCGCGCGCGCGGTCGAAGGCGCC
>NZ_QOAY01000194.1:0-1061 GCF_003314775.1 Microbacterium sp. H6
TGCCGAACACGACCGTGCGGATCGTGCGCCCTTCCGGCGCCACCGTCCGTCCCGTTTCCAGCAGTTCGGCGACCAGCCGGGCGGCATCGGTCGGGGCGCAGCACCCGAACCGGGTGAACGCGGCTTCCAGCACGGCCGGGTCCCGCATCGCCGGGTTGGGGTGCGGGCGGCCTTCCTTGACCTCGCCGACGATCATGTCCGCTCCGCCCCCGGCACCCAGGGCCGGGTCCAGCGGTGCGTCGACGGTCCCGGACGCTCCCGGTGCGCGGTGCAGCCGTACGGCGAGGATGTCCAGGTCGGTGATGGTGCGGGGACCGCCGGGACCGGTGGCGTCCAGCACGGGGTATTCGGCGACGGTGAAGTAGCCGTTGACCCGCAGGTACGCCTGCACCAGCCCGACCGCCGTGTCCACCCTCTATCTCCGACCGGGTTATCTGGCCGGTCAGGCGGCGTGCGCGTAGCGGGCCGGGTCGGCGTCGAACAGCGGCCCGCACTCGGCGCAGCAGAACCAGTACCGGCTGCCCTGGTAGTCGCGGAACAGGCCGCGCTGCTCGGCCCAGGCCGGGTCGACCTGGTTGCCGGGCATCACCGGACAGGTCACCAGGTTCGTCGCCCCCGCCGGCGGCTCGTGATGGTGATGCTCGTGCGCACCATGCTCGTGTCCTCCATGGTCGTGCCCGTGCGTGTGGTCGTGCCCGGAGTGGTCGTGGTCGTGGGACATGGTGTGTCTCCTTCTCGAGCGATGGTTAGGCCTGGACGGGCGCGGGCTCTCGGGTGGCGGGGGCGCCGGCACGGGTCGGGGTGGGCAGGGGGCGGAAGCGGCGCAGGCGGAGGCTGTTGGTGACGACGAACACGCTGCTGAACGCCATTGCCGCGGCGGCGAGGATGGGGTTGAGCAGGGCGAGCATCGCGACCGGGATCGCGGCGACGTTGTACGCGAACGCCCAGAACAGGTTCCCCTTGATCGTGCCCAGGGTGCGGCGGGCCAGCCGGATCGCGTCCGGGACCAGCATCAGGTCGCCGGAGACGATGGTCAGGTCCGCGGCGGTGATGGCCGCGTC
>NZ_QOAY01000205.1:0-1069 GCF_003314775.1 Microbacterium sp. H6
CCCGCACGATCCGCACCGTCGTCCCATCGTCATACGTCGTCCCGATGTGCCGGTTCGCGGCGTCATACGAGAACTGCATGTCACCCAGACGAACCGTGTTCCCCCGCCCGTCGTACACGATCTCCGACGCCGACAGACCATCCGCCTACGCGTGCGGCGGGATACCCGTATCGGCGACATCCCAAGGATCATCGGGATCGAATCTCGTCATTTGCTTCGCCTCGGCCCCAAACAGAATCAGTTCCAGCTGACGACGAAGGTGTCTGGGGCTCCACTCGACTTCAAGCCCGTTCAAAAATTCATCCAGCCACGCCGAAACTCTGGCGAGGTCACCCCAACAGACGACAACGTCTGTTGGGTCCGGGCCCCCAAGTTCGACAAACTCGGGATTGAACGTGATCTCTACGAGAACTCCATCGTCACCTGGAATGGACTCGAACCTCGCATAGAACGAGTTGGAGCTGCCACGCCGGACAAAGCCGATCGCACCTTCTCTTATGATCCGCTGAATCAACGCTTCCTGACTATCCTCGGCCATTCGCTCACTCCAACCAGACGTGAAAGTTGTGGCGTACGCCGTTCCTCCCAAAGTTTACTTTCGGTCTCCCTGTTTGGGACACGCCAGGACCTCGCACCCACCGACCCGACGGGCCAGTTCTCATCCGAGTAGCATGACTCGAAAGCCGCTCCGTCGCTCGACTACCTTGAGACCAGACCCTGCCGGCCCAAGCAGCCGCCCGCGGAGAAGCGATCATGTCCCGGGCCGCTCCGGCAACGCTGCGCGTGTACTTCGATGCTCGAACAAGAATTTGACCTGCCTTCACGACATCCGTTGCCACCTTCGCGACCCGAACTGCGAACGTCGCTGCTCGCGCAACGAGCATCGCTCCCGCTAGAGGCGCTCCTACGCCCGTCGCCAGCAACGCAACCGAAAGCACGGTCAAGCCGATGTCAAGCGTCAACCCCCAATCCCATTCGCTCCCACTGAGGTCGTGTCCGTTGATGGGGTCGGTCGGCCAGGAGTAGTCGTTCGCCCCACCGCCCTCGATCGGGTCGACCTGCAGGAACC
>NZ_QOAY01000198.1:0-1077 GCF_003314775.1 Microbacterium sp. H6
CCTCAGCAGGGCCGTCGCGGCGGATCGACGTGTCGCGAGCGCCGACCTGGCCGAAGTCGACGCCACCGCCGACGCCGACGATGCCCGCACCGTCCGCCTGGCGGCTCTGTGCGTGCTGGAGCTGCTCGCCGGACTCGCCGCACGCACATGAGGATCGTGGTGTCGGGGACGCACGCCAGCGGCAAGAGCACGCTGATCTCCGACTTCCGTGCGCTCCGCCCCGAGTACGTCGTACTGCCCGACCCCTTCGAGGACCTCGATCTCGACGATCCCGCGAGCGAGCACAGCTTCGCCGTGCAGCTGCGCGTCACCGCGGCGCGACTCCGGGAGTCGGCCGCCGCTTCCGCGGTGATCTGCGAGCGGGGGCCACTCGACTTCCTCGCCTACCTGACCGCTCTGGAGGAGCTGGGCCGCAGTGACGGCGCGCTCCTCGCCCGCGCCACAGAGATCGTGGAGGCGTCGATGGCCGCGATCGACCTCGTCGCGATCGTGCCCCTGGACGGGAGCCGGCCGATCCACGTCACCGGCGACGAGGACCCGGCTCTGCGCGTCGCGATGGACGAAGCGCTGGTGGGACTCGTCGATGACCTCGAGCGCGCAGGCTCCGTCCCGCACGTGGTCACGATCATCGGCAGCCCCGAGGAGCGGCTCCGGCTACTGCTCGAGGCGAGCCGGGGCTGACCAGCCCCAACCCCCGTGCGGCGAGGGCGCTCACTCACAGACCCGATCTCGACCTCCAGCACGAGCGGCCGAGGAACCAGAACGGCCGACGGGACATGATCTCTCATGTCCCATCGGCCGTCTTCACGGTGGACCTAAGGGGATTCGAACCCCTGACCTCCTCGATGCGAACGAGGCGCGCTACCAACTGCGCCATAGGCCCGTGAACAGGTTCTACGCTATCACGACGAGAGGGCCGCTCGCGTCGCAGACCGTCATCCTGCGGCCCGACGGGAGAGCAGTTCGCGCGCGTGGGCCTCGATCTCGGCGTCGTCGACGAACCCCATCCGCGCGTACGGCGACGACGCGGCCGGCAGGGCCACCGGCGGCTCCGGTGCCATCTGCTCCGCGCGCTCG
>NZ_QOAY01000172.1:0-1090 GCF_003314775.1 Microbacterium sp. H6
CGATGCGCTCGTGCCCGGCGGCCCGGAGGTGCGCGATGATCTCGCGGACCGGGGCGGTGTCGTCGGTGCGCACGCACGAGAACCCGGTCGGCTGGTCGTAGGCGCCCACCAGCACGGTGGGCAGTCCGAGGTCGTCGAGGAAGGGCACGCGCCAGTCGTCGGTGCGCAGGTCGAGCAGGAGGGCACCGTCGGCCCTGCCGTGGGTGAGCGTGCGGTAGGCGCGCTCTTCGGCATCGCGGCCGGAGACGACCTGGAGCAGGAGTGCCGTCTCGGTCTCGGCGAGCACCGACTCGACGCCGGCGATGAACGCGGGGAAGAAGGAGTCGTTCGCGATGACCTGGGGATCGCGAGCGAGCACCACGGCGACGGCGTTGGCCCGACGGGTGGCGAGGGCTCGCGCGCTCTGGCTCGGTGCCCAGTTCAGCTTCTCGGCCGCAGCGAGCACCTTCGCCTTCGTCTCGTCGGAGATCGGGCGGTTGCCGCTGAGGGCGTGCGAGACCGTGGCCTTCGTGACGCCTGCTTCGCGAGCGACATCGGCGATGGTCGTGCGGCTCATGCCACCTCCTCGTGGATTCCGGACGCTCCGATGCGCTCATCGGTGAACCGGTTTGACGAGTGTAAACCGGTTTGATCGCGGAAGTCAACGATGCCATCCGATTCCTCCGGAGGTATGGCGAGAGGCGGGATCAGACGAAGCGGACGGTCTGCTGCAGCCGCGTGCGCACGTCGAACAGCTCGTTGCCGCCGATCGCCCGCGCCTGCGGGACGCCCTGGCGCAGCACCATGGCGAGGGCGCTGCGTCGTACCACGACGACCGGAACTCCGCGGCTCGTGCCCAGCGGCGTGACGGCCTGGGCGAGGTCGTCATCAGGCAGCACGATGATCATGCCGCCGAAGCGCACGCGCGCAGCCTTGGCGATCGTGCGCATCCTGCTGAGCGCGGCGGTGACGGGCGCGCGGGTTCCCAGGCTCGGGCCGGTGATCTCTCCGCGACGGAAGCCGACCACTCCGCCGAAGTCCTCCGACATCACGCCGTACAGTCCTGAAGGCCCCAGCACCACGTGATCGAGCTTGTCGTCGGCATCCGCTC
>NZ_QOAY01000019.1:0-202 GCF_003314775.1 Microbacterium sp. H6
TCCCTTTTAGAATATTTTCAAACGAGTTTTTCAACTAATTGGGAAAACTCATCAATTGATCATCGCTTACCACCCATATCCATGCGGTTAGGAGGAAGTGACGAATTGTGGGTTCAAGTGGATTCTTTAAAAAACGATCGATCAATTTCTCAAGGATTCATTAATTCAGCTTTAGGTGGACCTATGGGCCTTTCGAATTTCC
>NZ_QOAY01000086.1:0-1247 GCF_003314775.1 Microbacterium sp. H6
ATCCTGCTCGTCGCCGGCGGCGCGCTCAAGATCGTGGAGGGCTTCGTGACCGATCCCACCACGTTCATCGTGATCTTCATCGCCTGGAACTCGGTGTACGCGATCGCCTTCATGTACTTCGTGTCGACATCGGCGGCCCTGGATGCCGACGGCCGCTGGTCGGGCCCCCTGCTCGCGGTGTACCTCGTCGGGTCGGCCCTCACCCCCGTCATCGGCGCAGCCCTCGTCGGCGTTCTCGGCTATCAGGGATTCGCGGTCGCCCTCGGCATCGCGAGCTTCGTCCTCGCCGTACCCGCCGGGGCGATCGCCCTCCTATCGACGCGTCTGGATCGCATGACCTCTCAGGAGACCACCGCATGACCCGCACCCTCTATCGCAACGCCCGGATCTTCACGGGAGACGAGTCCCGCTGGGCGGAGGCCATCGTCGTCGACGGCGAGGAGTTCATCCACGTGGGCTCCGAGGCGGAAGCCCCGCACGCCGACGCGGAGGTCGATCTCGGAGGACGCGTCGTCCTTCCGGGGTTCACCGACGCGCACACCCACCTGCTCATGATGGGCGAGGCGCTCGGACAGGTCGGACTCACCGACGCCGCATCGCTCGAGGAGATCCAACGCCGGTTGGACGAGGCCCGCCGCACCACGTCGGGAGTACTGCGCGGACGCGGCTGGCTGTTCGACGCGATCCCCGACGGGGAGCCGACCGCGACGATGATCGATGCCGTCGTCGCCGATATCCCCGTCTACCTCGATGCCAACGACTACCACTCCTGTTGGGTGAACACGGCGGCGCTGCGCGAGCTGGGGATCACGCGGGACACCCCCGACCCGCTCGGCGGACGCATCGCCCGCGACGCGTCCGGCGAGCCGACGGGGATGCTCTATGAGACCGCCGCACAGCAGTACGCGTGGGCGCAGCGCGACGCCTCCACGACGGACGCTCAGCGGGATGCGGCAGTCGCACGGGTCGTGTCCGCCTACCTCTCCGCCGGCGTGACGGGGGCCGTCGACATGGCGTTCGACGAGCTCGGACTCGCTGCGCTCGAAAGGGCAGCCGAACGCGGCGAGCTGCCCCTGCGCGTCGCCGCGCACTGGTTCGTCGCGAACAGCGGAGACGATGCGGCGAACCTCGCGCAGGTCGCTCAGGCGTCGGTGCACGCATCGGCGTCGACCGCGGGTGTTCGCGTCGTCGGGATAAAGCTCGTGCTCGACGGCACGATCGACGCGTGCACTGCCGCCATGGGAGCT
>NZ_QOAY01000156.1:0-1255 GCF_003314775.1 Microbacterium sp. H6
CAGGAGCGCGCACCTGTTCGATGCGCCACGCGCCGAGAGGCTCTGGGGCGCGCTGCGGGAGCTCCCGTCTCCCATCGCGGAGGTGATGAGCCACAGAGACCTCACCCCGTTCAATCTCCTGGTCGCCGAGCGTGCGGATGAGACGCGACTGGCCGGCGTGCTCGACGGCGGAAGCTTCGGACCCGCCGATCCTGCCCTCGACCTCGTCGCGGCCTGGCATCTCTTCGACGCACCGACACGGCGCATCCTCCGTGACGACGTCGGCGCGGACGACGTCGAATGGCACCGGGGCGCGGCATGGGCGCTCCAGCAGGCGCTCGGGCTCGGCTGGTACTACGAGGCCTCGAACCCGATCATGAGCGCACTGGGCATCTCGACGGTGCGACGTCTGCTGGCCGATGCAGGTCTCTCCGCGCTCATCGACTGACCGCTCTCAGCCGGACCGGCGAGCGCGGACGAACTCCGCGACGATCGGCGCGAGTGACGCTCCGATCTGCTCCGCCGGGCGCTTCCGCCCCTTGACCTCGAAGGTGTGCCCGCCGCCATCGACCCAGACGACGCGCGCATCCCGACAGCTCGCGACCGCCTCCTCGAACTGCGAGAGGGGCTGGATGAACGGATCGTTGGTCCCCTCGACGAAGAGCTGCGGCACCGTGATGTCCGGCAGATGCTCGATGCGCGGCTTCTCGGGCCGCCCCGGCGGATGAAGCGGGTAGCCGAGGTAGGCGAGCCCATCGACACGCAGCCCTTCTGCGACCGCCATCGACGCCATCCGCCCGCCGTACGACTTCCCCGTCGCCCAGACGGTCGCCGCGGGGTCGGCCGAGCGGGCGAAGGCCACGACGGCGTTCCAGGTGGCGATCGCATGCGGGGCGGGACCGGGCATGCGTCGTCCCTGCTCGACGTAGGGGAAGTTGAACCGCAGAGTCGAGAAGCCGCTCTCGCTCAGCGCATCGACGTAGCCCGTCAAGAACGGATGGTCCTTGCCCGTCCCGGCGCCGTGCGCGACGATCACCGTCGCGCCGTTGTCGCCGGGGGCCCAGTCGGCGGACACCGCCGCGGGTCCGGTCGGCAGCTCGACCTGGATCTCGACCATCAGGCGGCGGAAACCGGCACCGATGTCATGCCCGCTCGCCCTGGAGTCCGTCGGAGTCCGGGCGGGGGTCGGGAGCGGGATCGGGAGTGTGCTCCGGCTCCACCGGCTCCGCCACCGGGTCTGCCGGGCGCGGCGGGATGACGGGTGCCTCGGGCGCAG
>NZ_QOAY01000298.1:0-1352 GCF_003314775.1 Microbacterium sp. H6
CGCCGCGATCGATCAGGCGCCGACCACGCCGCTGGCGTTCCTCGAGACGACGCCGGACCCCGAGCCGGAGCCCGACCCCGAGCCCGCGCAGGTGAGCCTCGAGCGCCGGCGCGCGGAGATCGACTCCCTCACGCGGCAGGACCCGAAGCGCACAGCCGACCTGCTGCGGACCCTCATCGACGACAGGCAGCAGGTATGACCGGACTGACCGATCGGCAGACAGCGGCCGTCGTCCTGATGAACCTCGATCGCGCCCAGGCGATCGAGGTGATGAAGCATCTGTCCGAAGCGGAGGCCGAGGCCGTCGCAGCCGAGATCATCGACCTGCAGAACCTGGACGCGGCGACCACCGCTCAGGCGCTCGGCCAGTTCCACCGCATCGCGTCGGGCCACCTGCCACCCGCCCGCGGAGGGCGCGACATCGCAGCGGGACTCCTGGAGGCGACGTTCGGCGCCGAACGCGCGGCCGCCGTGCTGGGCAGAGTCGGATCGTCGTCGATGAACTCGTCCTTCGAGTTCCTCGGATCCGCAGACCCGGCTCAACTCGCGACGCTGCTCGACGGCGAACTTCCTCAGACCGTCGCCCTGGTGCTCGCCCATCTGCCCACGGACCGTGCTGCCGCCGTGCTCTCCACGCTCCCCGACCCCACACGCACGGACGTCGCCCACGCGATCGCGACGATGGGTACCGCATCTCAGGAGGCGATCGCGATCGTGGCGGACGCCCTCAAGGCGCGGACCGGCACCTTCGCGGCGCGCGACACTCCTGAGGTGCTCGGCGGCGTCGAGCCCCTCGTCGAGATCATCGCCCGTTCCGGCGCCACGGTGGAGAAGGCTCTGCTGGCGAGCATCGAGGACAGGGACAGCGCGTTGGCCGAGGACATCCGCTCGCGCATGTTCACGTTCGCCGACATCGTCAAGCTGGACGACCGCGACACCCAGCGCGTGCTGCGGGGCATGGACATCCGCTCGCTCGCACTGGCCCTCAAGGGCGCGCACCAGCCCATCGCCGACCTCATCCGTCGCAACGTCTCCGAGCGCAACAGGGAGAACCTCGACGAGGAGGCCCGCACGCTCGGCCCCGTGCGCGTCTCGCAGGTCGAGGAGGCCAGAGCGGAGATCGTGCGCACGATCCGCGCGCTCGAGGCCGCCGGCGACATCACCGTGCAACGCGCCGACGAGGACGAATATGTCTACTGAGGCCTTCGCACCGGTGCTGTTCCCGCGTCTCGACGGCCGCGAGGACGGCGAGCAATACGCGATCGCCCGCACGCGCGGCTACGCCGACGGGCATGCGGAGGGGTTCCGCGCCGGCCGCGCGGAGGCCGAGTCGGAGCAGCGCGCGGCGGACG
>NZ_QOAY01000161.1:0-1435 GCF_003314775.1 Microbacterium sp. H6
AGCTCCAGACCCTCGTCGCCCGACAGAAGCCGCAGGATGGCCTCGAGCGCGCTCTTCACCCCGCCCGCTGCGGCGAGTCCGGGCGCTCCGACGCCGTCACGCTCGATCCGGCGGTCGGGGCCGGTGACGAGGACGCGGCACCGCGACTTGCCGAGGTCGACGGATGCCGTGACGCGTGCGTCCATGGGCCCTCCTCCGGATCGGCGAAAACGTCTGTGAAAAGAGCCTACATCGGAAGTAGACTCGGCAAAAAGAATTTACACCTCGCACCTCACACCTCGCACTCACCACGACGGAGGACGGCATGAGCATCCAGTCGACGATCGAGGCGGCAGCATCCACGCTGACCCCTTCCCTCGCCCGCATCGCCCTCGTCGTGCGTGAGAACCCCTCCGTCGTGATCGACAGCACCATCAACGAACTCGCCGCGGAGTGCGACACCTCCGTCGCGTCGGTCGTGCGCTTCTGCCGGGCGATCGGCTTCAGCGGGTACGCCCCGCTGCGCATGGCCCTGGCCTCCGAACTCGGCAAGGAGGCCGCCCAGTTCTCGGCACGGGGCGCCTACGGGTCGGAGATCTCGGAGTCGGACACCCTGCAGGAAGCGGTGTCGAAGGTCGCATCACTCGAACTGCTGGCCATCGAGGAGACCGTCGCGCGGCTCGACTTCGAGGTGCTCGAGGCTGCCGTCGACGCGATCGACCGCGGGGAGCGCGTCCTCCTCTACGGCCTCGGTGCCAGCCGCTTCGTGGCCGAGGACCTCAGCCACAAGCTGCTCCGTGTCGGACGCAACGCCCACATGCCCGCCGACCCCCACGAGGCCGTCGCCGTGTCGGCGCTGCCCACCGCGGGCACGGTCGCCATCGGCTTCTCGCACTCGGGTTCGACCCTCGAGACCGTGCGGTTCCTGGAGACCGCGCGTGCGAGCGGCGCGACCACGGTCGCGGTCACCTCCGCCAAGCACTCTCCGCTCGCCCGCGCGGCCGACCATGCGCTGTTCACCGAGGTGCGCGAGTCGAGCTTCCGCGCGGGGGCGATGGTGAGTCGCATCGCCCAGCTCACCCTCGTGGACTGCCTGTTCCTCGGCGTCGCCAAGCGCCGCTACGCCGAGACGGTCGACGCGCTGCAGCGCACCGGCCAGGCGACCCGAGAGCTTCGCGGCTGAGCGATCTCACCCGAGTGCCGCCGCCGTCGGAATGTCGGTGGCCCATGATGGACTGAGTCCATGAACGCACTGCTCGACGCGACGGACACCCAGATGGCGATGCTCGCCGATCTGGTCGCGTCGCTCGAAGCGGCGGAGGCCACGCTGAGCAGCATGCACGCCGCTCGCGACGGCATGCTGGCGATGGCAGGGCGCCTCGCCGTCGACATCGCCCGCGCCGCGGAGCACCCCGACCGGGGAGACATGGCGATCCGCGCCGTGGCCGCCGAGATC
>NZ_QOAY01000211.1:0-1509 GCF_003314775.1 Microbacterium sp. H6
AGCGTGACGGTGGATCCCGCCTGGCCCAGCTCGCTGCCGCGGATGCCGCCGTCGCCGGTGAGCGCCCAGAGCCCGGGGATGCCGTCCACGGCCGCGGCCTCCGTGATGAGCCAGTTCGTCGACTCGAGTGCCGACGGGCCGTACTCCGATCCCGCGTACCGCTCCCTGGACGCGTGCCAGTCCTGCCAGTCCTTCACGAAGCTCATCGGAGCGCTCCCTCCCGTGCGGGGTGCCGCCGAGCGGGCACTCCTCGCTCATGCGCGGAATATTGCCCCGAATCTACGGTGACCCCGCGGCGCGCGAGACGCCCGTGTCACACGCCTTCACCGCGCGTAACGTCGCGTTACATCCGCACCACGCGGGAACACCTCGCCCCAGACCCACGCTCCCCGCCGAGACCCACCGCGGCGAGCGGTCGCCACAGTGGGTGTGGACGAGGAGCATGGGTCTCGGCGGTGGAGCCGGGAGCTCAGCGTGCGGGGATGTGCGTGTCGAGCCAGGCGAGCACGTCGGCGCGCACCTCGTCCTGCTGCAGCTCCGCGAAGATCTCGTGGCGCGCGTCGGGGTAGACGAGCGTGGTGACGTCGGTGAGACCTGAACGGTTGCGGTACTCGTCGGCGAGCTTGTGCACGCTGCGCGGTCCGCCCACCGGGTCGTCCCGCCCGACCAGCAGAAGCATCGGGATGTCGTGCCCCAGGTCCTTCGCAGAGCGGCCGTACAGCTTCGCCGCCTCGATCGGGCCGAACAGCTTGAGCAGCGGCACATCGGTGGTCAGCGGATCCTCGTCGAACGCGGTCCACACGGCGGGGTCTCTGCTGAGCCACTCCAGCCCGGTCGCGCCCTCACCTGCCCAGCGCGCATTCAGCGGAGCGGCGTTCAGTGAGCCCGGCATGCGCAGGGCAGAGCCGGACAGGATCACCGCGTCCCACGCGTCCGGGTGCTCGTTGACGAGCATCTGTGCGAGGAACGATCCCCACGAGTGCCCGAGCAGCACGAGCGGCAGATCGGGATTCTCCTCGCGGATGATGCCCGTCAGCTGCCAGACGGCTTCCACGGCCGCACGCAGCCCGCCCTTGCCCAGACGGCCGAGCTTCTCCGGGCCGCCGTGCTGGCGGATGCCGGTGCGGCCATGACCGCGGTGGTCGTCGGCGTAGACGTGGAATCCGGCAGCCGTGAGCGCGGTGATCAGCGCACCGTACCGCCCTGCATGCTCTCCGACGCCGTGCAGCAGCTGCACCACGCCGCGCGGGGTCCCCTCGGCGGGATGGACGTCGTAGACGATGTCGACACCATAGGCATCGGTGAACTCGCGGGTATCCATCACGCTGCGAGCCTACCCATCACCGGAAGAGGCGGCTACCGTGCAAGGGCGTCGCGGATCGCGAAGGCGGTGTCGCGATCGGTCACCTCGTAGCCGCCGACCCCGTCGGAGGCCGACCCCATCCGCACCCCGCCGTCTTCGTTCACGGCACGCTTCGCGGAGAAATGGATCGCGTCCACGCCCGCGGC
>NZ_QOAY01000009.1:0-1565 GCF_003314775.1 Microbacterium sp. H6
ATCTCAGGTTCGGGAAATCGACAACAGCAGCAGTGAGGGCGCGGCCGGACGCCGCGACACGGGCACCGGCACCAGCAGCGGCGCGCGCACCGGACGGGATACCCGCAGTATCCGCAGCCGGCCCTGGAGCCGGGAAGCCGTCACGGCCGCCAGTACCAGCAGCGTGCACACCACCCCGATCAGGCACCCCCACGCCCCGGACGCATCGACGGACACCCCCGCAGAGGACGACGCCGTCCGGCCCTCCACCGGTGCCCCCGAGTCTGGGGTAGAGCCGGTCGCGACGGGGGAGCCCGCACTGGTGTCGGCGTGCGCGTCAGCCGTGGTGTGGGAGGTGGTCCAGCCGCCGATGATGAGCACAAGTGCCAGGCCCAGGATGGTCAGCAGCCGCCCCGACCACCACCCCGCCGCGATGACCCGGTCGGGCCGGGATCGGGGGTCGCGGGGCATAGTCCCTCACTGTACCAATCCGACCTTTGCGTCTCCCGGATCTCGCCCGGCCGCAGGCCTTCCACGCCTTCGCCGACAGAGCAGCCACATCGCGTCCACCGGCACGTCGTTCTCGATTATCGGCGAACGACGTCCGTCTCCTGAGCGGAAGGATCAGTGCCCTCGGGGTGCCGTGGTGTCGGTCAAGGCGGGCAGCAGGATCGCCGTGACGCCGTCGGGGTCGAGTCTGCCGGTGCGGACTTCTTCGGCGGCGCCGTTGAGGACGGCACGGGTCGCTGAACTCCGCCGCGATCGTCTCGGCTGCGTCAGGTTCGCCCCACCGGGCACGTGCACCCGTCGGCACCCGAGGCGGCGCCGATTGAAAGAATACCTATAGGGGGTATAAGGTGTGGGGGAGTCGTGTGCGAGGGAGAGGCGGGCGAGGTTGATTCAACCGATCGACTATTTCCTGGTCGCCTGGTTCGCGCTGGTCGCGATCAGCACGATCTGGGTCGGGGTGGACCAGTTCCGTCACAACCCGGAGCCGGCGGTGATGAAGTGGGGCTTCATCCTGGTCACCCTCTACCTGGGGCCGATCGGGGCGCTGCTGTATGTGCTCGCGGACAAGGAGCCGCGGCCGGGAGAGCATGAGGAGTTCACCCGGCCGCTGTGGAAGCAGGGCATCGGCTCGACCATCCACTGCGTCGCGGGCGATGCCACCGGCATCATCGTCGCCGCCGTCGTCGTCGCGTCGCTGGGCCTGCCGATGTGGCTGGATCTGATCATCGAGTACGCCGCCGGGTTCGCGTTCGGGTTGTTCGTGTTCCAGGCCCTGTTCATGAAGAACATGATGGGCGGCAGCTACTGGCAGAACGTGCGCCGCTCGTTCCTGCCCGAGTTCATCAGCATGAACTTGATGATGGCGGGCATGGCGCCGGTGATGTCGCTGCTGATGATGGGCCGCGACATGCGGGCCATGCTGCCCACCGAGTTGCTGTTCTGGGCGGTGATGAGTTTCGGGATCGCGGTCGGGTTCGTGCTCGCTTACCCCGTGAACGTGTGGATGGTGAAGAAGGGCCTCAAGCACGGTCTGATGACCGTCCGCCCCCAGCCCGCCACCCACCCCCAGGAGCATG
>NZ_QOAY01000069.1:0-1597 GCF_003314775.1 Microbacterium sp. H6
GCCCAGACCGACAGGCGCACCCGCGCGGCGCCGAGGTCGCGCGCGTCGTGGAGCGCGGCGTCGAGCAGTGCGGACCCGACGCCTCGGCCACGCACCTCCGGCACCGCCCACAAGCGCTTGATCTCGGCCACGTCGTCGCTCACGGAGAGCACGACGACCCCGACGACGCGATCGCCGAGCTGGGCCACACGCACGCGGTGACCCGCGTAGGCCGCTGAGGGGTCATCGATCTCGCGGCGATAGCGCTCGGGAAGTGCTCCGGAGGGATCGGGCGCGCTGCCGCCTTCCTGCTGCCTCTTCTCACGCTCGGTCTGCAGCAGATATGCCCGCACCGCAGCGCCGACCTCGTGCGCATCGGCTCCGGACAGGTCGGCGAGCCGGATCACCGGTCGATCCGCCTCGGGTCCGAGCGCGACGCTCACGCTCAGTCGCAGCCGCAGCCGCCGGACGGCGTCTTCACCATGAAGCACACGTCGCAGACGCCGTAGTCGCGCTCCTCGACGGGCTTCGGCGCCTTCTCCGCGCGGGGGGCGGAGACGCGAGGAGTCGTCGCACGCTTCGCCGCACGCTGCGGAGTCAGCGGGATGAACTCGCTCGGGTGACTGACGTAGAAGTACGGCGGGCGCCCCTCACTGGGCTGCAGTCGCAACGGCGCGGAACCGACGATGAGTCGCTCGTCTTCCGTGAAGCCGTTCGTGTAGGTGCGGCCGATGTGGAGGGATGCTCCCTCGCCACGACGGATCGCCTCGATGTATCGACCGCGGTCGATGAACGAACTGATCCCGATGGCCTCGACGATCGCCGTGATGAACGCGTGGTTCGACGGGTCGATGCGGTGCGCGCGCAGCGCCTCCGGGAGCGAACGGTATGGACGGGAGGTGCCTGCGGGGGTCGGGCCCTGTACTTCTTTCATCCCTTCCAGGATCCCACGCCGCGAGGGGTGCGGCCGACCGTTTTCTCCTCGTATACGTGCCAAACTGACGTCATGGCTCAGGCGACGATCATCGGATCCGGCCCGAACGGCCTCGCGGCGGCGGTGTCGCTCGCTCGTGCCGGCTACACGGTGCGCGTCCTCGAAGGCGCGGACACGATCGGCGGCGGGGTCCGTACCCGCGAATCCACGCTCCCCGGCTTCCAGCACGACGTATGCTCCGCCGTGCACCCCGCTGCCCTCTCCTCTCCGTTCTTCCAGGCGTTCGGTCTCGATCGGCGGATCGAGTGGATCCGGCCGGAGGCGTCCTACGCGCATCCCCTCGACGACGGACGTGCGGCGGTGGCATGGCGCGATATCGATCGCACCGCGGCACAGCTCGGCGTCGACGGCGGAGCCTGGCTGTCCCGACTGCGGCCTCTGAGCCGGCACATCGAGGGGGTCGTCGACTTCACGGGCAATCAGCTGCTCCGGATCCCGCGCGATCCGGTGACCGCCGTGCGCTACGCCCTGCGGATGCTGGATCAGGGCACGCCCCTGGCCGCCGCGGCGTTCCGCACGGAGGAGGCCGCCGCACTGATGTCGGGGGTGGTGGCGCACGCGAACTCCCCGCAGCCGTCGCTGGCGGGCGCTGCCGCAGGGCTGCTGCTCGCCGCACTCGGTCAC
>NZ_QOAY01000133.1:0-1723 GCF_003314775.1 Microbacterium sp. H6
CCCGCCGCCGCGCCTGCCGCCCCCGCGGCGCCTGCCGCGTCGCGCACCACCGAGGAGGACGACCTCGAGGACACCAGGATCAGTGTTCCGGGACACCGGCTCGTCTTCACGTGGGACGACGGGACGCGTGTCTCCGTCTCCCGCCGCACGGTGTTCGGGCGCAACCCCGCACCGGAAGAGGGAGCGACGCTCGTGCCCGTGCGCGACGAGACGCTCTCGCTCTCGAAGACGCACTTCGAGGCGGCGGCCGAGACCTCGGGCGGCTGGGTGATGGACCGACACTCCACGAACGGCATGACGATCGTCCGCGCAGGCCAGCGGATCGCCTGTCCCGCGGGGCAGCGCGTCCCGGTGCGACTGGGCGACGCCATCGAGATCGGCGACCGCATCGTCACGATCGGCGGATACGCATGAGGCCGGGACTGGTCGTCTCGACCGGGTCGGCCACGCATCCGGGACTCCGGCGTGCGCTGAACGAGGACGCGCATCTGGCATCGGCGCCGATCTTCCTGGTCGCCGACGGAATGGGTGGGCACGAAGCGGGGGAGCGCGCGAGCGCCGCCGTGATCGCGGAGTTCGCGCGCTACATCGGTCGGTCCGCGCTCGAACTCGACGACGTGCGTCTGGCACTCTCCCTGGCGAGGGAGAGTGTCGAGGAGCTGTCTACCTCGGGCAACGGCCGCGCAGGTACGACACTCAGCGGTGTGTTCGTCGCCTCGGTCGACGGCATGGGCTACTGGCTCGCACTCAACATCGGCGACTCGCGCACCTATCGCTTCGCAGACGGCGAGCTGGAGCAGATCACGGTGGACCATTCCGTGGTGCAGGAGCTGATCGAATCGGGTGAGCTCACGGTCGAGGATGCCGTCTCCGACCGCCGCCGCAACATCATCACGCGGGCGATCGGCGCGAGCAGCACGGGCGACGCGGACTACTGGATGTTCCCCGCCGAGCTCGGCGACCGGATGCTGGTGTGCTCGGACGGACTCACCTCCGAGGTCGCCGACGCCCGCATCCGCGAGATCCTGATCGCCGAGAAGGACCCGCAGCGGGCGGCAGACGTGCTCATCGACGAGGCCGTCAGCGCCGGGGGCAGGGACAACATCACGGTGCTCGTCATCGATGCCGTCTCCGTCGCCTCGAGACCGGGGACGCTGATGGCCACCGATACGGACATCGACCAGGACACACGTCCACGAGAAGCCGCAGCAGGAGGGGTTCGCTGATGCAGACCAGCTACCGACCGGGACAGTGGTACCTGATCGTCATCCCGGGAGCGCTCGTCGCCCTCCCGCCCGAGGTGCCAGGCGATGTCGTCGCGCGGCTGTGGGAGCGCCTGCCGGAGGAGAAGACGCTCGCGACCGTTGTCGATGTGCTCACCGCGCAGTCGGGGGTCTCGTTCACTTCGCTGCCCTCGTTCGTCGCGGCCGTCGCCGAAGGATCGGACATGCGGATCGCCCTGCGGGGGGCGGTCACCGCGAGTGTGGAGACCGGCTCGGAGTCGTTCGAGCTCTCCGGCGCCGATGTCACCACCTGGAACGAGCGCTACCTCGGCGGTGCGACGAAGGTCGAGATCACGGTCGAGAGCGCCGATGCCGACGCCGACGGTCTGCCCGTGCAGAGCGGAATCGTCCGGGCGGCGGCTGTGAGCGCCGAGCTCGAACCGAGCGATGCCGATCCGCTCCCCTCCATCCTCGGCCCTGCCCCGGTCGTCGGGGAGTCC
>NZ_QOAY01000118.1:0-1855 GCF_003314775.1 Microbacterium sp. H6
CTCCGGCCAGCATCGCCTGCGCGATGGACGGAGGGATGCGGGCGATCAGGGCGCCGAGTGCGGGCCACAGCGCCGTGAGCAGGATGAGCGCGGCGGTGACCAGGAACGCACCGACCGCGGCAGGCCAGCCGCCTTCGACCGTGCCCGTGGCCACGAGGAGGGCGGCCCCCGGCGTGGACCAGGCGACGGTGATCGGCATCCGATACCGCCATGCGAGCACGACGCATGCGAGACCCATCATGAGGCTGACCGCGAGCAGCCCGCTGGCCGCCTGCGCCGCGTCCGCCCCGACGGCGTCGAGTCCGGTCAGCACCACCGCGAACGAACTCGTGAACCCGACGAGTGCCGTCACCACTCCCGCCAGGATCGGGCGGGACAGGGGTGCGGCGTCGGGCATGGCTTCGAGGCTACCGCGGGTGGTGCACCGTCGCCCGGTCAGTCGCCGAAGAACAGCCGCGTCGACTCCGCGACGAAACCCGTCTGTCCCAGGTGTTCTCGCAGTCGGTGGTACTCGTGGGCGTCGACCCCGGCGACGTACGTGATCTGATCGGTGCCATCCGTGACCGCGCCGTAGGCGATCTCGGCGATCTCTTCGGCAGAGGAGCGCGTGGTGTCGCGAGCCGGGTCGCGGAATCGCCGAGTCGCGGCGACGAGCGCATCAGCGTACACGGCGTGGCTCGACTGATCGAGGCTCCGACCACCGAAGTCGGTGCGGATCCCTCCGGGGGCGAGTGTCTTGACGCGGATGCCGAACGGCTTGAGCTCGTAGGACAGGCTCTCGCTCCAGCCCTCCACGCCGAACTTCGCCGCGTGATAGACCGAGTTGAACGGCATCGTGACGAGACCGCCGATCGAGGTCGTGGTGAGGATCACTCCCGAGCCCTGCTCTCGGAATGCCGGAATGAACTCCTTGGTGACGCGCATCGGGCCGAGCAGGTTCGTCGTGAGGTTCTTCACGATCTGCTCGTCGCTGCTCGCCTCGAACGGTCCGGCGAGGCCGTATCCCGCGTTGTTGAAGAGCACATCGACCGGATGTTCGGCGAGGGTCTCCGCGACTACGCGCACGATAGCTTCGGCATCGTCGACGTCGAGCCGTTTGAGGATCACCCCGGGCAGGGCGCCGAGTTCCTGCTCCTTCTCGGGGTCTCTCATCGTCGCGATCACCCGCCAACCCCGTCCTGAGAACAGCGTGACGGCCGCGCGGCCGAGTCCGGTCGACGTGCCGGTGATGAAGATGGTGCCGGGTCTCGGCTCCGAAGCGCTCATGCGAGTCGCCGCACGCGGGGCGTCAGCACCCGGGAACAGTCCTGACCGCCGACGCGGAAGAGGGCCTGGTGTGACGACGCCGGGGCCTGCCCGTGCGGATGCTCGACAGTGGATCTCATCTCCGGCAGTGCTGGCGCGTTCATTCTCATCCCTCGGGCGTCGGTGGTCTCCTACGTCGGAAGAGATGGGGAATCCGCGCGTTCATTACGGAGAACGGGCGGATTGCTTCGACGGCGGTGTCGTGGGGGACCGAGACGGTGCGACGGCCGTGGCTAGGCGAGCCCCATGCGATGGGCGAGCACGACCGCCTGCACGCGATCGCGGGCGCCCAGCTTCTGCAGGATGCGTGAGACGTGCGTCTTGACGGTGGCTTCTCCGATGAAGAGCGCCCGCGCGATCTCGGCGTTGCTCCGAGCGTCGGCGAGCAGCGTCAGCACCTCGGCCTCGCGCTCGGTGAGAGGCTCGGCGAGCACGACCGGGATGGCGCCGCCCGAGGGAGGAACGGAGCTGGGGGCGGACACCGGCGGGGGCGTCGCGGCGAAGCGTGCCAGCACACGGCGCGTCACCTCGGGGGCGAGCATCCCGTCGC
>NZ_QOAY01000197.1:0-2034 GCF_003314775.1 Microbacterium sp. H6
ATCCGCGCCTGCGCTGCCGGCGCTGTCGTCGCCCAGCACCGCGGCGCGACGACGACTGCTCTCTCGCCCACCTCGATCGCGGCGCTCGTGGCGTCGCGCTGAGGTCAGTCCGAGGCGGCAGCGTCAGCCGTCGCCGCGCTCTCGGCCGTCTCGCCGGCGAAGGTGTACTCGCCGGCGCGCAGACGATCCAGCAGGTCGAGCAGCCACTGCTTCTCCGCAGTGAGACGCGCGGTGGAGAGGTCGAAGATCTCCCGCACGTACTTCGGGGTGGTCTCGGAGCGCAGGGTGTCCTGCACATCGAAGCCGTTCTGCGTGATGATCGCGTCGCTCTTGATGAGGCGGTGCTCGAGGCCGGCGATCACCTCCTGCCGACTCAGCACGAACATGAACGAGGCCACGGTCATGATGGCCTGGGTGTCGAACGCCGCGACGTTCCAGAGGTTCTCGCGCAGCATCCGCTGCAGCTCCACCTCGCCGGCCGGAGTGATGCGGTACGTCGTGCGGGCGGGGCGCTTGCCCTCGGCCTCGGTGCCGCTCTCGGCAATGTACCCGTCGACCTCGAGGGCACGCAGGGCGTTGTAGATCGATCCGGGCTGGATGTGCGCCCATTCGTCGACATGCCACGTCATGAGCTCGCGGCGGAGGAAGTATCCGTGCACGGGCTGGAACTGCTTCACGGCGCCGAGGACGACGAGGCGGGTGGTCGACATGACCCTCATGCTAACGGCTGGCCTCGCAGATTCCTGTTGTTTGCATGATCAAAGTTGCCTATTATCAATACTAGTCAAAGTTGACTAACGAAAGGAAGCCGAAATGACGACTGCCGTGACCGACGCCCTGCCGCGCGACCTCGCCCTCCGCCGGGCCTTCTCGGTGTATCCGACCGGTGTCGTGGCCCTCGCCGCGCACATCGACGATCGAGCCGTCGGGATGGCGGTCAACTCCTTCACCTCGATCTCGCTCGAACCTGCACTCGTCGCGATCAGCGCAGCCCGCACGTCGAAGACCTGGCCGGTGCTGCGCACGGTGCCCGAGCTCGGCATGAGCGTGCTCGCCGCGCACCATGAGCCACTCAGCCGCTCGCTCTCGGCGCGTGAGGGCGACCGGTTCGGCGGACACGAGTGGCAGCGCACCGACGGGGGAGCCGTGCTGATCGCGGATGCGGCGCTCTGGCTCACCTGCCGCCTGCACAGCACGTTCGACGGCGGGGATCACGAGATCGCCCTGTACGAGATCGCCGACGTCACGCTCTTCGACGATGTCGAGCCCCTGGTCTTCCACCAGAGCCGCTACCGGTCCATCGCCGCGCCCGAGAGCGCGTGAGCGCTCCGCCGCTCGGGGCGATCGTCGGAATGGTCGTCCCGGGTGACGGTCGGGGGCGTGAGCTCGGCTTCCCGACGGCGAACCTGGAAATGGACGAGGGAGACCTCCCTGAGGACGGGATCTACGCGGCCTGGGCGCGGATCGACGACGATCAGCCGCTCTGGGCGGCGAGCGTGAGCGTCGGTGCGAATCCGACGTTCGACGGCGACCGTGCGCGACGTGTCGAGGTGCACCTCCACGATGCGGATCTCGACCTGTACGGCCGGCGCTTGTTCGTGACCCTCGTTGCACTCGTGCGCCCGACCCTGCGCTTCGACGGCGTCGACGCGCTGATCGCGCAGACCGCCGAAGACGTCATCCGCTGCCGAGCGCTGCTGGCTGATCGCGCTCGGGTCCGCTCCTGACCCCCTGCTCCGGTCGCAGTTGCTGCCGTTCAGAAGCCGCGCGGGCGGTACGAAGCGCGACCGGAGGCGTCGGAGCCGGGGAGGCTAGACCGCGTTCCAGCGCAGGCGCGGATCCGCGAGGAACTCCGTGAGGGGGATGGTCGCATCGGCGACCGGGAACATCGTGACCAGCAGCGGGGTGGTGCCTGCGGTCGGCGCGACCGCGTAGGCGAGAGCGGTCGGGCCCTGCACTGCACCGAGGGCCAGCCTGGCCTCGCGGGCGTCGATCACCTGGGTCGCGCCGGCAGCGGGGGTGGCGAGGAGTGCG
>NZ_QOAY01000246.1:0-2154 GCF_003314775.1 Microbacterium sp. H6
TGGACCGTGCTGTCGACGCTGGTGCGGGGCGGAGCCTTCGCTGCCGGGATCAGCCGCTACGGGGTCGCCGATCTGCGCATGCTCGTCGCGGAGACCCACGATTTCGAGGCGTCGTACATCGACGGTCTGGTCGGCCCCCTCCCCGAGCACGAGCACCTGTACGTGGAGCGTTCACCGCTCACGCACGCCGACCGGATCGACGCGCCCGTGCTGCTGCTGCAGGGCGGCGAGGATCGCGTGGTTCCGCCCTCGCAGTCCGAGGCGATCCGAGACGCGCTCGCGGCACGCGGAGTCGACCACGAGTATGTGCTGTACCCCGCCGAGGGGCACGGATTCCGCAGCGCCGACACGATCGTCGACGCCCTCGAGCGCGAGCTGACGTTCCTCGGCCGTGTGTTCGGCTTCGAGCCGCGTCTGTGAGGGCGGCTTCCCCCGCGAGGGTCACTCCCCCACGCGGTTGCGCAGACGCATGGCGCGGTCGGCTTCGCGGGTGTCCTGACGCTCACGCAGGGTCTGTCGCTTGTCGTACTCGCGCTTACCTTTGGCGAGGGCGATCTCGACCTTGGCGCGACCGTCGGAGAAGTACAGCTTCAGCGGGATGAGGGTGTATCCCCCTGCCGAGACGGCGTGGGCGATCTTCGCGATCTCCTCACGGTGCAGCAGCAGCTTGCGGATGCGCTTGGCCGAATGGTTCGTCCAATGCCCCTGCGAGTACTCCGGGATGTGCACCGAGTCGAGGAAGACCTCGTTCCCCTTGACGAACGCGTAGCCGTCGCTGAGGTTGGCTCGTCCCTGACGCAGCGACTTGACCTCGGTGCCGGTGAGCACCATCCCCGCCTCGTACGACTTCTCGATGGCGTAGTCGTGACGTGCGCGACGATTGGTCGCGACGACCTTCTCTCCGCGTTCCCTGGGCATGATGCTCTCCTGTTGCCGTGATGAGCCCGATCGATCGATCCGACCGCGCAGCCTTTCAGGCTATCAGGTGCGCAGCCAGCGTCGGATCGCGAAGCCCGCGGACAGGGCGGCGAGGATCACTCCGATGCCGATCAGCACCGGGACGACCAGTGCCGCGTCCTGCATCGTGACCCACGTCGTGATGAACGGCACCCTTCCCCGCAGATAGCCGTTGACGCCGAAGTGCACGCCGGCGACGACCGCGGCGCTGGCCAGGGCCGACCCCAGGAAGGCCGCGAACACGCCCTCCAGCACGAACGGGGTCTGGATGAAGCGGTTGGAAGCGCCGACGAGGCGCATGATGCCGATCTCCTTGCGCCTCGCATACGCGGACAGGCGGATCGTCGTGCCGATCAGGAGAGTCGCGGCGATGAGCATGAGCACGGCGATCCCGACCGCGATGTAGGTCGCGACGGTCAAAGCGGAGAACAGGGGCTCCAGGTACTGCAGCTGATCCTTCACCTGCTCGACCCCAGCCTGTCCGCTGAAGGCTTCGGCGAGCACCTGGGACTGGCCGGGATCCTTCATGGTCACGAAGAACACTTCGAAGGCCTGGTCGGGAGTGAGCACGCTCGCCTGGTCCGCGCCGAGCTGGTCGACGAGTTTGGCGTAGGTCTCTTCCTTGGTGTCGAAGGTCATCGAGCTGATGAGCGGTTTGAGCGCGTCGCCCTCGAGCTGCGCACGCACGGCTGCGACCTGCTCCTCGCTCGCCGCACCGTCGAGACACGTCTCGGATTCCGACACGGCCGAGCACATGTACACAGCCACCTGGGCGCGCTCGGCCCAGTAGCCGCGCATGACGCCGATCTGCCCCTGCATGAGGATCGCGGCGCCCACGAAGGTCAGGGACACGAAGGTGACCAGCACGACGGAGATCACCATCGAGATGTTCCGCCGGAGTCCGACGAGGGCTTCGGTCAGGATGAGTCCGATTCTCATGAGGTCGGGCCCACTTCCTCGTCGTCCTCGTCGGAGAGACCGAGGCGATCCGCGACACCGAGTTCGGCGACGTCGACCGTCGGCAGGACGATCGGATGCGTTCGCGGGCGTGCCGCCGGAGCGGGTTCGACGGCCGAAGGCGGCTCGACCACCGCGGGAGGTTCGACGGCAGCGGGAGGCTCGACCACGGCGGGGGGCTCGACGACGTTCGCAGCTGCGCCCTCCTGCACCGCGGGCTGCGGTTCCGGCGCTTCGACC
>NZ_QOAY01000026.1:0-2210 GCF_003314775.1 Microbacterium sp. H6
AGCGGAAGGCCGGTGGCGACCAGCGCGAGCGCCGTGAGCAGGGCCAGGGCGACGTTCGCGAGGACCCCGTGCGCGATCGTCGCGACCGTCGGAAGGCGGCGCCCGGCGGGGGTGGCCCAGACGAGCTCAGCCCGTCCTGCCTCCTCGTCGCCCCGGGTGTGCCGCACGGCGAGGAATGTGCTCATGAGGGCGGCGAGGAACGCCAGCCACGGCAGCACCTCGAAAGCCAGGAACGCCCCTTCGGACGTGCCGGACGGCAGCCCGCGGAACATCAGGATCACCGGATTCGCGAGCGCGGCGGCGAGGATGTTCTGCCGGTCGGCAAGAGTCGAGTAGGACTGGCTGACACCGGCGTATCCGGCGAAGGCCATCAGGGCCGTACCGACGATCCACAGCGCGAGCTGCAGCCGATCGCGGCGCAGTCGCTGTCTCAGCAGCACGCCGAACGTGGTCACCACGCACGGTCCTTCAGCGCGCGGCGGGTGGAAGGCACTTCGTGCTCCGCCTCGCCGTTTTCGGCCGCTTCGAGGCCGGCGAGGTCATCGCCGTAGTGGCGCAGGAACAGCTCCTCGAGCGAGGGCGGGGCGACGCGGAGGTCGCTGATGCCGAGGGTGGCGAGTGTGGGGAGAACCGTCGCCGTGCGATCGCTGTCGACGGAGAGGCGGATGCGGTCGCCCTGCTGCACGGGGTCGTGCACGTCCGGGATGCGGCCGACCTGTTCGAGGGTGGCGCCGGCGGAGGCGAACGACACGTCGCTGCGGGTGAGGTGACGCAGCTCCGCCAGGGTTCCCGCCTCCACGACGCGGCCCGCGCGGATGATCGACACCCGGTCGCACAGCTGCTCGACCTCGCTCATGATGTGGCTCGACAGCAGCACGGTCGCGCCGTTCGCGTGGGCGCGGGCCACTTCACGCTGGAAGATGACCGCCATCAGGGGATCGAGTCCGCTGGTCGGCTCATCGAGGACGTAGAGGTCGGCAGGCACGGCGAACGCCGCGATCAGAGCGACCTTCTGCCGATTGCCCTTCGAGTAGGCGCGGCCCTTCTTGCGCGGGTCGAACTGGAACGCGTCCATCAGGCGCTTCTTCTCGTGCTGGTAGGCGGCGTCCTTCGCACGGGCGCCGCGCAGTCGTGCGAGCAGGTCGACGGCCTCGCCCCCGGACAGGTTCGGCCAGACGCTGACGTCTCCTGGCACGTAGGCGATGCGTCGATGCAGGTCGACGGCGCGATCCCAGGGGTCTTCGCCGAAGAACTCGACCTCACCCCCGGTGCGCCGCGCGAGGCCGAGGAGGATGCGGATGGTGGTCGACTTGCCCGCGCCGTTCGGGCCGAGGAACCCGTGCACCTGGCCCTGCTCGACGGTGAGATCGAGGCCGTCGAGGGCGTGCATGTGGCCGTAGTGCTTCGTGAGATTGCGGGTGGCGATGACGGTGGTCATGCGCGGGAGCGTACGCCCGATTCACAAAGTCGTGAATCGGGCGAAAACAACACATGCGAAATCCTTACGACGCCCGCGTACAGTGGGCTGGTGCCGGAGTTCCCCTACAGTCGCCTGCGCCGCTGGCCCGACGTCGAGGCGGACAACCTGCAGGCATATGACGCGACCGACCTGCTGCTCGTGGAACGGGCGCTCGCGCTCGACGTGGACGGCTCCGAGACGGTCGTCATCGGCGACGAGTACGGCGCGATCACGCTTGCTCTTGCCGCGGCAGGGCGCCACGGCATCCGGGTGCATCAGGACCTCGCGACCGGTCGCATGGCACTGCAGCGCAACGCCGAGGAGCTCGGGCTTGCGGGTGCTTCCGGCCGAAACGGAGACGACCTCAATGGGGCAGGGCGCGTCGCGGGGCAACCCGCCGAGCGTGAGACGGATGGTCTGGGTTTCGGCCGACTGTTCCACCCGCACGAGCTCGATGCCGACCTGCTCACCGGCGCGAAACTGGTGCTGCTGCAGCTGCCGAAGTCGCTCGCGGAACTCGAGGAGATCGCCGACGCCGTGGCCCGCTGGGCTGCTCCCGACGTGGTGCTCGTCGCCGGAGGCCGCGTGAAGCACATGTCCCTCGGTCAGAACGAGGTGCTGGGGCGGAGCTTCGCGCATGTGCAGGCCCAACGCGCCGAGCGGAAGTCGCGACTGATCGTGGCCACGGAGCCGCGCCCCGCCGCCGCGGACCGGCCGTTCCCGGTGGCGGCGCAGCACGAGGGGCTGACGC
>NZ_QOAY01000022.1:0-2245 GCF_003314775.1 Microbacterium sp. H6
CGGTGAGATCGACGGACGCGATGTCTGCGAGGCCACGCGCGCCGCGAGCGACCGGAACGCCGGTGGCATCGAGGAACCGCGCGCCGAGGGCCGAGAGCATCCCGGTGCCTCCATCGGTGGACGCGCTGGAGCCGATGCCGACGACGAGGCGTGAGACACCATGATCGATGGCTGCGGCCAGGGCCTGGCCGAGGCCGGTCGTATCCGCATCCCAGGGACGCAGCTCCTGCAGCAGCTCGATGCCCGAGGTCGAGGCGAGGTCGATCACACCTGTGCCGTCGGGGGCGTCGACCGTCGGCGGCAGCAGCAGCCAGAAGGTGTCGACCCGCACCCCGGCAGGCCCGTCGACCGCGAGGGGCATCCGCACCGCGCCTGGCACCGCCGCTTCGAAAGCCGCAACGGTCCCCTCACCACCGTCTGCCATCGGTCGATGCACGAACTCAGCCTCGGGTTCGACCGATGCCCAGCCCTCCGCGAGCGCGACGGCCGCCTCCACCGCGGCGACCGTGCCCTTGAAGCTGTCGGGGGCCAGCACGACCCTGGTCACGAGCCGACCATCGGAGTGCTGGCACGCACGATGACCTCGAGCGGCAACGGGGCCTGCACCCACTCGACGTCGACCGTCGCGCGGAAGGCCTGGTACCCGACGTCGCTCAACGGCACGCGCACCGTCGTCAGTGCCGGGGAGACATCGCTGCTCGCGGGGACATCGTCGAAACCGCAGACCGCGATGTCGGTGCCGATCTCGCGCCCCGCGTCACGGATCGCGGACATCGCCCCGAGCGCCACCACGTCGCTGATCGCGAACACGAGGGTGCCGGCCTCCACTCCGCGGTCGAGGGCCGCCCTCATCCCGGCAGCCCCGGACTCCCGGCGGAAGTCGCCACGATGCACGCTCTCGACGACGCCACCCGCCTGCTCGAAACCCGCGCGGAAGCCGACGAGACGATCATCCGATGTGCGCACCCCGTCCGCCGCGCCGAGAACGATGGCACGGCGGTATCCGCGCTCTGCCATCAGACGACCCAACGCCTCCGCACCGGAGCGGTTGTCGATCTCGATGTGACGCTCTCCCTCGCCGTCTGGTCCGAACGCCACGACGCGGCCGCCCTGCCTCACGAACTCCGCGAGCTCGTGCGCGGTCTCGGCCTCTGTGGCCTCCTGTGTGCGAGAGGCGGCCAGGATCAGGCCTCGGGGCCGCTGCCCGCGCAGGGCGCGCACGATCCGCGCCTCCCGCGCCTGGTCCCTCTCGGTGATCGCGATCGTCACGACCAGCCCCTCCTCGTCCGCTCCCCTGGCGACGCCTGACGCGATCTGTCCGAAATAGGGGTCGGCGATGTCGGCGACGAGCAGGGCGATGACCGGCGACGTGCCCTTCGCGATCGACTGGGCCGAGACGTTGGCGGTGTACCCCAGCTTCCCGGCCGCGGACTCCACCCGTTCCCGGAACGACTCGGCGACCTTCCGCTCGGAGCCGTTCAGCACGCGCGATGCGGTCGCGAGCGAGACCCCCGCCTCGCGTGCGACGTCGTGCAGGGTGGGGGCGGGCCCTCGCACATGACGCGGAGACCGCGCTGGCCGCTCCGCGGACGTTGCGGGCTTGGTCATGACCCAGATCCTACTTGCCACGGTCCCGCCTCAGCATCACCGCGAGGGACGACGCGGCGCCGGCGACCGGACATCCTCACCTCAGGTACGGGGAGACGGCTTCGGCGAACGTCTCGGCAGTCCGCCGTACGACGTGATCCGGAGCGTCCGCCCAGATGTCGGCGTTGAAGATCTCGACCTCGATGTCACGGTCGTATCCGCTCGCGATCACGGCGCGCGTGAGCGAGGCGAAGTCGATCACCCCGTCGCCGGTGTAGTGCCGTGAGAGCAGCACATCGTCCGCGAGGGGCGTCTTCCAGTCGCACACCTGGTACGTGGCGATGCGTCCCTCCCGGCCGGCGCGCGCGATCTGCTCGAGCACCTGCGGATCCCACCAGATGTGGAACGTGTCGACGGCCGCGCCCACCACATCGGGCTCGAAGTCGCCCGCGATGTCGAGCGCCTGACCGAGCGTCGAGACGACGGCGCGATCGGAGGCGTACATCGGGTGCAGCGGCTCGATCGCGAGCGTCACACCCGCCGCCTTCGCCTCGGGGGCCAGCACGCCGATGGCATCGCGCACGCGCTCGCGCGCTCCGATCAGGTCGCGCGATCCCGCGGGCAGCCCCCCGGCGACGAGCACCAGCACGGCGGTGGA
>NZ_QOAY01000045.1:0-2336 GCF_003314775.1 Microbacterium sp. H6
TGACGGCGCTCACTGAAATTCCTCGGTTCTGCTCATCGAAATTCCCCACTCTGGGTCGCTCCGCCGCATGAGGCGGGCCTTCCTCGATGCTGGTGGTCTCTGACCACACACCAGCCCGAGGAAGGCCCTGTTCTCATGCTCTCAGAGAGGAGCAGCGTGGACATCCACGCTCTGAAACGGCAGGGGATGACGATCAGCGAGATCGCCCGCCGCACTCACCATGACCGCAAGACCATCCGCGCGTATCTGAACGGTGAACGCCAGCCCGGGATGCGTGAGCGCACCATCCCGGACTCGTTCGACGCGTTCGTCGACTACGCCACCGCGAGACTGACCGAGGACCCGCACCTGTGGGCGGTGACGCTGCTCGACGAGCTGCGACCGCTCGGTTACGAGGGGTCGTATCCGACGCTGACGCGGCAGATTCGTGCCCGCGGGCTGCGTCCGGCGTGCACCGCGTGCGCGCACGTCACCAAACGCGCAAACGCGGTCATCGAGCACCCGCCCGGGGAGGAGACCCAGTTCGATTGGGTCGAGATGCCCGAACCGCCCGCGCATTGGGGGTTCGGACGCAAGACCGCGTATGTCCTGGTCGGGTCGCTCGCGCACTCGGGTGTCTGGCGGGGCGTGATCTCCCCGTCGATGGACACCCCGCACCTGCTCGCCGCGATGACGACCCTGCTCGCCCTGCTGGGCGGGCTCACGAAGACCTGGCGGTTCGACCGGATGCGGACGGTCCTGGACCACCGCACCGGCGACCTGGTCCCGCAGTTCGCCGCGTTCGCGAAGCACCACGGCGTCACCGCGGTGGTCTGCCGGCCGAGGTCGGGGAACAGGAAGGGCGTGGTCGAGAAGAACAATCACACCGCCGCGCAACGCTGGTGGCGGACCTTGCCCGACGACCTCACCCTCGAGCAAGCGCAGGCCAGCCTGAACACGTTCGCCGCAGGGCAGGACGACCGGCGGCGTGAGGGCGAGCTCGGGACGACGACAGCGTCCGCCCTGTTCGTGAACGAGCGGCTCAGACCGCTACCTGCGGTTGTGTTCCCTGTGATCATCACAGAGGAGCGCACCGCGACCCGGCAAGCGCTGATCGACTGGCGCGGGAATCGCTACTCCGTCCCGCCCGAACTCGCCGCCGCGAAAGTCGAGGTCCGGCAGCGGCTCGGCGCGGACATCATCGACATCGCCACCGCATCGGGGACGGTCGTCGCCCGCCACCAGGTCGCCGAACCCGGCCTCGGCGTCACGATCCGCGACAGCGGCCATGTCACCGCACTGGAGGCCATCGCGATGGCGTCAGCGACACCAGGACGCCCGCACCGCCGCAAAGAACGCATCCCACCCGGCAGCGCCGCGCTGCGCGCTGCCGCAGCCCTCACCAGCGCTGCAGCGCAGCCTTCGACCGTGATCAGCCTGGCCGCTTACGAGCAGGCCGCGAAGAACAGGAACACCCTCCGATGACCACAACCACAGCCACCACGACGGCAGCGAGCGTCTATCAACAGCTGCGCGGCCACCTCACCGACCTGAAACTCGCCGACGCCGCGGACGCCCTCCCCGCCGTCCTCGACCAGGCGCAAGCCGAAGGATGGACCCTGACGCAGGCCCTCGAGCACCTACTGCGAGTCGAGGTCACCGCCACCGACGCCCGCCGCTTGGCTGGCCGGTTCCGTTTCGCGAACCTCCCCACCGGGCAGACCCTGGACGACTTCGATCACGACGCCGCATCCGGCATCGACCGGTCGCTGCTGGCCGAGCTCGGCACCTGCCGGTTCATCGACACCGCCACCAACGTGCTCCTGATCGGCCCGCCCGGCGTCGGGAAGACCCACATCGCCACCGGCCTCGGCCACGCCGCCGTCACCGCCGGCTACCGCGTCTACTTCACCTCCGCCGCCGACCTCGCCGCCCGCTGCCACCGCGCCGCGATCGAAGGCAAGTGGTCGACGATGATGCGTTTCTTCGCCGGTCCGACCCTGCTCATCATCGACGAGCTTGGCTACCTGCCACTACCCGGCGAGGCTGCCTCAGCCTTGTTCCAGGTCATCAACCAGCGCTACCTGAAGACCTCCATCGTGATCACCACGAACCGGCCGGTCGGAGCCTGGGGCGAGATCCTCGGCGACACCACCGTCGCCGCAGCCATGCTCGACCGACTCTTGCACCGATCCGTCGTGATCACCCTCGATGGAGCCTCTTACCGGCTCCGCCACCACGCCACCGCTGCAGACGAACTCCGCCGCGTCACGACCGGCACGAACCTGCGCTAACCTGACCACGCGACCTGAGGAATTCCGATGAGCAACTCTGGGGAATTTCGATGAGCGCCATCA
>NZ_QOAY01000091.1:0-2551 GCF_003314775.1 Microbacterium sp. H6
TTCCCCCTCCGACATCGCCGCAGCGGTCCGCGCTTCCGCCTGAGGCGCCGCGGTCAGGTCGGCGCGGGTCAGTGAGCCGCGAGCACCGTCGCGGTGTCACTCATCGTGATCTGCGGGGGGTAGAGACTCATCACCCGCAGGGCGGCGGCGTGATTCTCCGCGGTCGAACCGGCACAGGCGTCGGCCGCTATCGTCACGTGTGCGCCCGCGTCGGCGGCGGCCAGCGCGGTCGAGATCACGCAGCAGTCGGTCGAGACGCCAGCGAGCACGACGTGCCCGCCGCGTCCGATGGTCCCCTCGAGCTCCGGACCCCACTTGCCGAACGTCGGCAGGTCGATGCTCGGGTGCGGCGAGAGCGCCTCGGCGTCGGGGACGAGGGCGAACAGGGGATCGCTCGGCGGTTGGTCCGCGAAGGGCCAGGCGTCGAAGTACGCACCCCACGACGTCGTCCGGTCGGCGGTCGGCATCCAGCGGGTCACGAGCACGCGATCGCCGAACGCGTCGGCCAGGGCGCGGATGCGGGGCATCACCTCGGGGAAGAACGGCGACCCCCAGGCGGAATCCGGCGCGGCGAAGATGGTCTGCGGATCGATCACCACGAGCCAGGTGTCGGTGGTCGCGGACGCATTCACGCGGCCTCCTGCTGCCGGATCTTCGCCGCCCTCGCGAAGTACGTCACGAGGAACGAGAGCACCAGCGCGAAGAACACTCCGAGGTTCGCATAGGCCCACTCGCCGTCGCGGCCGCCGATGAGGAACAGCAGGTAGCCCTGCCAGTTGTTCCAGGCTGCGTCCTCGGCGAAGTTGTTCACGACCAGGCCCCAGCCGATCACGCTGGTGACGACCATCGTGCCGATCGAGGTCCAGTCCCACGCGCCGTAGCGTCCGCGCTGGTCGAACAGTGCCTCTTCGTCGTAGTCCTTCCGGCGGCGCAGGATGTCGGCGATGAGGATGCCGGCCCACGAGGCGAGGGGCACGCCGAGCGTGATCAGGAAGCTCTGGAACGGTCCGAGGAAGTCGGTCGCGAAGAACACCACGAAGATCGTGCCGACCGTGAGGATGACCCCGTCGATCGCTGCGGCGGACGGGCGGGGGATCCGGATGCCGAGGCTGAGCAGCGTGAGCCCGGAGGAGTAGATGCCCAGCACCGCGCCCGAGACGAGGGCGAGTACCGCGGTGAGCAGGAACGGGACGAGCACCCATACGGGCAGGATCGAGGCGAGCGCGCCGATGGGGTCGGCGGCGATCGCGTTCATGAGGTCTTCGTCGGAGCCGCCCAGGAGCAGGCCGAACACCACGAGGATCACCGGTGCCACCGATCCGCCGATCGTGTTCCAGGCGACGATCGCCCCGTCCGATGCGGTGCGCTTCTGATAGCGCGACCAGTCGGCGGCGATGTTGATCCAGCCGAGACCGAACCCGGTCATCACCATGACGAGCGCGCCGATCACCTGGCCGACGCCGCCGTCGGGTCGGGCCAGCACGACCGCGAGGTCCACCTGCGGAGCGGCGAGCACGATGTAGAGCACGGTCACGACACCGGTGATCCACGTGAGCACCGACTGCAGCTTCATGATCGTGTGATAGCCGAGCACGGACGCCGTGACGATCAGCGCTGCGACGATCACGGTGGCGACGATCTTGAGCGCGATGCTGTCTCCATCACCTCCGAGCTGGGTGATCACGGTGGCGGTGGCGAGCACGGCCATGATCGCGAGGAACGTCTCCCAGCCGATCGAGGTGAGCCACGAGACGATGCCCGGCACCTTCTGACCCTGCACGCCGAAGGCCGCCCGCGAGAGCACCATCGTCGGCGCGGAGCCGCGCTTGCCGGCGATCGCGATGAGCCCGCAGAGCAGGAACGACACGACGATGCCGATGACCGAGACGATCGTCGCCTGCCAGAACGAGATGCCGAAGCCGAGGACGAACGACCCGTACGACATGCCGAACACCGACACGTTCGCGGCGAACCACGGCCAGAACAGGTCTCGCGGCTTCGCTGTCCGCTCGGATTCGGGGATGATCTCGATGCCCGCACGCTCGATGAGGGCCGGCTTGATGTCCGTCATGCTCACATCCTGGCACTGCCGAGGCGGTCGCAGGCGGTTTCGGCGGCGGCCCCGCCGCGGTGTGCAGCCGGCGGGGGCCTAGCCGGCGAAGAAGGACTGCGCTGTGCGGGTCAGATCGTGCAGGTCCGAGACCCCTGCGAGCTCTCGCGCGGAGTGCATGGACAGGATGGGGATGCCCACGTCGACCGTACGGATGCCGAGCCTGGTCGCCGTGATCGGGCCGATGGTCGAACCGCACGGCACGCTGTTGTTGGATACGAACTCCTGCGTCGTGACCCCGGCGCGCTCGCACCAGGAACGCCACGATGCCGTGCCGACCGCATCCGTGGCGTAGCGCTGGTTGGCGTTGATCTTCAGGATCGGTCCCGATCCGAGCACCGGCTGCACCACGGGGTCGTGCTTGGCGGCGTAGTTCGGGTGCACCGAGTGTCCGACATCGCTCGACAGGCACCACGACGACGCGTAGGCCTGGCGGCGTGC
>NZ_QOAY01000232.1:0-3339 GCF_003314775.1 Microbacterium sp. H6
CCCCGGCGCTGCCACCCGCGACGCGGCGGCCTCCACGGCATGACCGTGCGCCGGACGCTGCGCAGCGCTGCCGCCATCGTGGTGGTCGCAGCTTCCGTGCTGCTCATCGGGGCCACGGCCACCCCGCCACCGGTCCCGGACGACCCGGCCGACCCGGTCCGGGCCTCGGAGTACTGGCTCGACGGCGCGCGTATCCGCGAAGCCTGGCAGACCACACGTGGCGAGGGCGTGACGATCGCCGTGATCGACACGGGTATCGCCAAGGTGCCCTCCGTCTTCGGCGACGCCGTGGTCGGCGGAACCGACGTATCGGGAACCGGAACGCCGGATGGCCGCACCCCTCTGGGTGCCGTCGACGGCAATCACGGATCCTGGGTGGCGTCGCTCGCGGCCGGACGAGGCGCTCCCGACGGCACCGGGATGATCGGCGTCGCTCCGGAGGCGAACCTGCTCTCGATCTCCGTCGGATTCGGCGCCGCCGCGGCCGTGCCGTTCACGGAGCAGGTCGCGAAGGGCATGAAGTGGGCCGTCGACAACGGCGCCGACATCATCAACCTCTCCTTCACCACGAACACGCTCGATTGGGATGAGAGCTGGGATGAGGCATTCCTCTACGCGTTCCAGCACGACGTCGTGGTGGTCGTCGCGGCGGGGAACAGGGGGAGCGGCACGAACATCATCGGTGCTCCCGCGACCATCCCCGGGGTGCTGACGGTCGGCGGCGTCGACCAGACCGGCACGGCCAGCATCGAGGCCTCGACACAGGGCATCACGATCGGCATCTCCGCGCCCAGCGAAGGACTCATCGGAGTCTCCGCCGACGGGACCGTCACGCCGTGGCGCGGCACGAGCGGCGCAGCCCCGATCGTCGCAGGGGTCGCTGCCCTGATCCGCTCGGCGCACCCCGAGATCAAGGCGATCGACGTGATCAACCGCATCATCAAGACCGCCATCCCCGTCCCCGACGCGGTCAAACCGCAGGACCCGCTGTACGGGTATGGGCTGGTCGACGCCGCTGCCGCGATCTCCGCGAACCTTCCGGCGGTGAGCGAGAACCCGATGGGGGATCTCGCCGAGTGGATCCGCGTCTTCCGCCGTGCACAGACGGAGCCCGAGACGGCCGCGCCCGTCACGCCGGTAGACATCCCGCCTCTGCCGGCGGCCGACGCACCCACCGATCCCGGCTCACCGCTGCTTCCCAGCGCGGATTCATTGCGCTACGGTACCCTGCCGCTCATTGCGCTCACAGTCCCTGGTATCCTGATAGCGCTTGGCGTCACCGCTGCTGCCCGGCGCATCCGATCGGCGCGCATTTCCGTACGCCACACCCCCGACTCCGAGGAGTAGTTCTTCTGTGCCTCAGAACAGCACTGTGCCCAAGATCCTGATCGTCGGCGGAGGGTACGCGGGTTTCTACACCGCGTGGAAGCTCGAGAAGCACCTGCGCAAGGGCGAAGCCGACGTGACCATGGTCGACCCGCTGCCGTACATGACGTACCAGCCGTTCCTCCCCGAGGTCGCCGCGGGCTCCATCGAGGCCCGTCACTCGGTGGTCGCGCACCGCCGTCACCTCAAGCGCACCAACGTGCTCACCGCCAAGGCGACCAACATCAACCACGCCCAGAAGGTCGCGACCATCACGCCGCCGCTGGGAGAGCCGTACGAGTTCGCATACGACCAGATCGTCGTCACGGCGGGCGCCGTCTCGCGCACCTTCCCGATCCCCGGCATCGCCGACAACGCGATCGGACTGAAGACGATCGAAGAGGCCGTCGCGATCCGCGACAAGGTCATGTCGAACTTCGACAAGGCCGCCTCGCTCCCCGCCGGTCCCGAGCGCGACCGTCTGTTGACCGTCGTGGTCGTCGGTGGTGGCTTCGCCGGCATCGAGGTGTTCGCCGAACTCCGCTCGCTGGCGTCCGCGCTGGTCGGCAAGTACCCGCAGATCAGCTTCGAGGACACGCACTTCCACCTCATCGAGGCGATGGGCCGCATCATGCCCGAGGTCTCGCTGCAGACGAGCGAGTGGGTGCTCAAGGACCTCGCCAAGCGCGGCGCGAACGTGCACCTCGACACGCAGCTCACCAGTGCGGTCGACGGCAACGTCGAGCTCTCCACCGGCGAGGTCATCCCGACCGACGTCATCGTGTGGACAGCCGGCGTCATGGCCAACCCGACCGTCGTGCGCGGCGGAGATCTGCCGGTCGAGGAGCGCGGTCGCATCCAGACCCGCGCCGATCTGCGCGTCGGCACACCCGAGGCCTTCGTCGAGGGTGCATGGGCAGCCGGAGACGTCTCCGCTGTCCCCGATCTCTCGGGTGGTGGCGTCGGAGGCTTCTGCGTGCCGAACGCCCAGCACGCGGTCCGCCAGGCGAAGCTCCTCGCGAAGAACCTCGTGGCCGTGCTCCGGGGCGAGAAGCCCAAGGACTACTTCCACAAGAACCTCGGCGCTGTCGCAGGTCTCGGCCTGTACAACGGCGTCTTCCAGTCCGGCAAGATCGCGCTCAAGGGCTTCATCGCCTGGCTCGCGCACCGCGGTTACCACGGTCTCGCGATGCCGACGTGGGAGCGCAAGTGGCGCGTGCTGTGGGGCTGGTGGAACAACCTGTGGCTCGGCCGCGATCTCGTGAACCTCGAGACGGTGCAGAACCCGCGCTACGTCTTCGAGGAGTTCGCCGCGCGTCCGCGCCCGGCCGCTCCCGCTGCGCCCGTGGCTGATGCTCCGGCGAAGGCCGCCCCGGCGGAGAAGGCCGCTCCGGCGGAGAAGGCCGCTCCGGCGGAAAAGAAGCCCGCCGCGAAGAAGCCTGCTGCCAAGAAGCCGGCTGCGAAGAAGCCCGTCGCGGAGAAGACTCCCGAGACGGCGGAAGCAGCGGCGAAGTAACACCTTCTGCACGACGACGATCGGCCCCGAGCGCACTGCGCCGGGGCCGATCGTCGTCGTGGCGGGTCGTTCCGAGGCGACGCATAGGTGCGGTCGGTATCGTCTCGCGGGCAAGGGGAGTACTCCCAAATGCGGCGAAGTCGTCATTACGAGCTCGAGATCGTGCTCCGGCCCGCCGGCCCGTGAGGGTGGAGGAGACCTTGGCACCCGCATCGCGGGCTGCTGAGTGAACCCTGCCGTCGTCCCGACGTCGTGGATCCCCGGTGGTCCGCACCACGAAAGGGACCACTCATGGGAAAGCTCTCCCGATTGATCGGAATGGCCTCCGAAGCGCTGGAGAAGAATGCCTCCTCAGGGCGCAACGGCCACTCGGCCGGCGGATCGCGCTCGCGCGACGAATCCCGGTCGACGGATTGGAGCGGGATGCTGCGCGGCGCCGTCGACGCCGTGCGCGGGCA
>NZ_QOAY01000227.1:0-3399 GCF_003314775.1 Microbacterium sp. H6
CATCCGCCCCGCCGTCTCGACCGCGCGTGGCGCGATGACGGTCATGCGATCACTCCTGCTCGGCGTCCAGTGCCGCCTGCATCTGCTCGGCGAGGTCCTGGAGACCCTCCTCCGGGGCGACCGCCCCCGACCATACCTGCGAGAGCACCTCGCTCTCGATGCTCGTCCAGGCCGACGTGTTCTTCGATGCCGGGTAGGGGACGGCGTCGTCGAGCGCGTCGATGTAGACCTGCAGGTCGTACTGCGGCAACGCATCGACCCACGCCTGCTGGGTGCCGTCGAAGGCGGGGATCACGGTGCCGGTCTCGGCCTGGATCTTCGCCGCCTGCTCGCCGGAGGCGAACTCGGCGAACTGCTTGGCCTCGGCGAGGTGCGCGCTCTTGGCATTGGCGACGTTGCCGACGCCGTGGATCACGCTCTGGTTGCCTTCTGCTCCGGCGGGAAGCGGGGCCACGTCGACGCTGCCGCCGATGTCGGCGTTGTCCGCGTAGGCGATAGCCGCCCACGATCCGTTCTGGAACATGGCGACCTTGCCGGAGAGGAAGAAGTCCTCGGGGTTGGTGTCGGTCATCTGCTGCGCCGTTGGCGACGATCCTGCGGCGATCAGGTCGGTCCACAGCTCGATACCGGCGAGCGCCTCGGGCGACCCGTAGCCGCTCTTTGTGCCGTCGGCGGAGATCACCTCACCACCGGCCTGTGCGATCGAGTTGTAGAAGTTCTCCTGCCCGTACTGGCTTGCCGCGACTCCGAACTGCCCCGTGGCAGGATCGGTGAGCTTCGCGGCCGCGGCGGAGAAGTCGTCCCACGTCCAGCCCGCCGACGGATATCCCACTCCGGCCGCGTCGAACAGCGCCTTGTTGTACCAGAGGGCGACGGTGTCGAAGTCCTTCGGTGCCCCGTAGAGCTTCCCGTCGTAGGTGTAGAGGTCGATCAGGCCCTGCGGGTAGTCGGCCGCGTCGATCCCGCCGTCGTCGAGGGGGGCGAGCTGACCGTTCGAGGCGTACAGCTGGAAGTTCGGACCGTTCATCCAGAACACGTCGGCCGCCGAACCACCGGTCGCGGCAGTCTGCAGCTTGGTGAAGTACTCCTTGTACGGCGTGACCTGGATGTCGATCGTGACGTTCGGGTGCTCCTTCGTGAACGCCGCGGCGATGTCCTCCATCGCAGGCTTCTGGTTCTCGTCCCAGATGGCGTAGCTCAGGGTGACCTCGCCGTCCGAGCTCCCTCCCCCGGTTCCGGACGAGCAGGCGCTGAGGGCGAGAACGGCTGCGGCTGACGCGGCGATGGCGCCGAGAGCGCGGCGGGTCGTACGGGGCATCGGTGTCTCCTTCGACAGTGCACGGTGCGCGGATTCACGGTTGTTAATCGTTTAGCGCTAATCGATTAACAAGGAGAGTACCCCGAGGTTGACACCCCCGCAACCATCGAGTCGTTCGAATCGCGCGAATGGTCCGATCGCCGGGGGGCGGATGCGCGATGCGGGAAGGCCCGACGACTACAGAACGGAACCGAGAGCCAGACCGAGAGCCGCGGCGAGCAGACCGAGCAACAGCATCCCGACCGCGTTGAAGGCCGACGCCGGGCGCTCTCCGTCACGCCACAGGGCGACCGTGTCGAGCATCGCCGTGCTGAAGGTCGTGTACCCACCGAGCAGCCCCGCCCCGAGGAGGAAGGCCGCGTCGGGCAGCGCAGTGGCGACGACTCCGAGCGCGAACGAGCCGCTGAGGTTGACGAGGAGGATGCCCCAGGGGAAACGGCGGCCCGTGAAGCGGGCGACCCCGAGATCGACGAGGTAGCGCAGCACCGCGCCCACCCCTCCGGCGAGCGCTGCACCGATGAAGAGGAGCGGACTCACGATGCCCCTCCCGCGCGCGGCCGACCGAGACGCAGTCCCAGAGCCGCCGCGGCGAGCCCGAGCGTGAGACTGCCGACCGCATAGGCGACGGCGATGACAGGCGCGTCCGCCCACAGGGAGAGGGTGCCCGTCATGAAGGCGCTGTAGGTGGTGAAGCCGCCGAGCACGCCGGTGCCGAGCGCGAGTCGGAGCTCGGCTGTGGCGGGCAGGCGCGCGGCCAGCAGTCCGATCAGGAGGGCCCCGAGGACGTTGGCGACCAGCACGGCCACGGGGAAGCCCCCGACATCCGGCAGCATGAGCCCCAGCCCGAGCCGTGCCGCAGTTCCCGCCGTGCCGCCGGCGGCGACCAGGAGGATGCGGCGAAGGTTCACGTCCGCCACTGTAGTCGCCGCCTGACAGCGGACCGTCCGGATGTCAAGGCGGTGGATACCGGGATGCGCGCCGCGTTGACTGAGCGCATGAATCCCCTGTGGAAGTTCGACCGGACCCTGCCGACCGGAACACCTCTCGAGTCCGGCGCGCGCCATGACGTCGTGATCGTGGGCGCGGGGCTCACCGGGCTCTCGACGGCGGTCATGCTCACCAGAGCGGGCCTCGACGTGGCGGTGATCGACGCCGGCGGGATAGCCGAGCTCGCCAGCGGTGCGAACACCGGAAAGCTGTCCCTGCTGCAGGGCGCGCAGCTCGCGACGATCCGTCGACACCATCCGGCAGAGCTCGTGCGCGCCTACGTGGATGCCAACCGCTCGGGAATGGAATGGCTGCTCGCATTCGCCGAGCTCTCGGGTGTTCCGTTCACCCGCCACACGGACCATTCCTACGCCCAGGGCCCTGACGGCATCGACACGGTGGACGAGCAGCATGCCGCCGCTCGTGAGGCGGGTCTGCCTGCCAGGGTGCTGTCGCCCACCGAGCTCCCGCCCACCCCGTTCCCCGTGGCGGCCGCAGTGGCGCTGGACGATCAGGTCGCCATCGATCCCGTCGCCGTCGCGGTGGCGCTGGCCGCGGAGCTGCTCGCCTCGGGCGGGACTCTGCACACAGGCGTCAGGGCGACGGGGACCAAGGCGTTCGCCGGGCGCGTCGACACCGCACAGGGACCGCTCTTCGCCGAACACATCGTGCTCGCGACCGGCACGCCCATCACGGACCGCGGGCTCTACTTCGCCAAGGTGCGGGGGCTCCGGTCGTACTGCGTGTCGTTCCGCGTTCCCGGCGATGTGCCGGAGGGCACATTCCTCTCGGTCGACAGACCCACCCGGTCGATCCGTCCCGTGACGGTGGCGGATGGCCCAGGCAGCGGAGCCCGGCTCGTGGTCGGAGGCAACGGCCATCCGGTCGGCCGGTCCGACAGCGAGGCGGCAGCGGTGGAGGACCTCGTCGCCTGGGCGCAGCTGCATTTCCCCGGTGCCGAGGAGACGCATCGGTGGTCGGCACAGGACTACGAGTCGCACGACCTCATCCCGTTCGTCGGGTCGATGCCCCGTGGCCTCGGCCGCATCCGCTTCGCGACCGGCTACGCCAAGTGGGGTCTGTCCAATGCGCCC
>NZ_QOAY01000088.1:0-3527 GCF_003314775.1 Microbacterium sp. H6
TGACTCTGTCACTCTGATTTGGCCCAGGGATGTCGCTTTGGTCTGGCCCATGTTGCGACGCGCCGGGGTGTTCATGTCGGTTTGATTTGGCCCACCCCCGCCACGGTGGTCCTCAGTCGGTTTGTTTCGAGTGAGGAGGGCCAGTTGGGGTCCAGGGTGGATTTGTACGCCGAGATACGACGCGCGGCGCGAGTCGAGGAGCTGTCCGTGAACGCGTTGGCGAAACGGTTTCGGGTGCATCGTCGGACGGTGCGTCAAGCGTTGGCGTCTCCGGTCCCGCCGGGCCGGAAGGTTCCTGAGCGGCAGGCTCCGAAGCTGGGCGCGTTCCAGCTGCTGATCGACGGATGGTTGCGGGAGAACCTCACCGCGCCGAAGAAGCAACGGATGACGGCGACGCGGATGCACTCCCGCCTTCTTGACGAGCACGCTGCCGATGTCTCCTACGCCGCGGTCCGGGACTATGTCGCCAGGCGGCGACGGGAGATCCTGATCGAGGCGGGTCGGATTCCGGAGGTCTTCGTCCCGCAACTGCACGCGCCTGGCGCGGAAGCGGAGGTCGATTTCGGGGAGGTCTGGGTGATCTTGGCCGGGGTGAAGACGAAGTGTCATATGTTCACGTTCCGTCTCTCTCACTCAGGCAAGGCGATCCACCGGGTCTACTCGACGCAATCGCAGGAAGCGTTCCTCGAGGGGCATATCGATGCGTTCGACGAGATTGGCGGGGTCCCTGCCCTGCACATCAAATACGACAACCTGACGGCGGCAGTGAAGACCGTGATCTACGGCAGTGATCGCCGCCGGGTCGAGAATGACCGATGGGTGCTGTTCCGCTCGCACTACGGGTTCGACGCGTTCTACTGTCAGCCTGGGATCGAAGGCGCGCACGAGAAGGGCGGCGTTGAGGGGGAAGTCGGCCGGTTCCGGCGGACCTGGCTCTCGCCGATGCCCGAGGTCGGTTCTCTTGCCGAGCTGAATAGCATGATCCGCCGCTGGGACTCCCGCGACGAGGACCGCCGGATCAGTCAGCGGTGCACGACAGTCGGAGATGACTTCGCCACCGAACGACTCTTGCTGCGGCCGCTGCCGACTGAGCGGTTTGATCCAGGGTTGGTATTGCATCCGCGCGTCGACAGGTCTGGGCTGGTCACCGTTCGGATGGCGAAGTACTCCGTCCCTGCCCGGCTGATCGGCCGTCAGGTGAGGGTTTCGCTGCGCGCATCCGAGGTCGCCATTTTCGACGGGCGGGAAGAGGCCGCCCGCCATGAGCGGGTCGTCGCCCGCGGCGGAGAATCGATCGTGTTGGATCACTACCTCGAAGTCCTTCGCCATAAGCCCGGCGCTCTGCCGGGATCGACCGCGCTCGCTCACGCACGCGAGTCCGGGACGTTCACCACCGCGCACGAAGCGTTCTGGCAGGAAACCAGGAAGGTCAACGGTGACAGCGCGGGCACGAGAGAGCTCATCGAGGTGCTTCTCCTACATCGGAGTATGCGAGCTGCGGACGTGATCGCCGGGATCAGGGCCGCTCTCTCGGTCGGCGCGGTCACCGCGGACGTCGTCGCGGTCGAGGCACGCCTACATGGCAGCGGGGCCACATGGGAGCGACATCCCGTTGCACCTCAATCACACGTCGAGCACAGGGTTGTCAGTCTCACCCAACGCCGCCTCCGCGACCCGCAGGCTGTGATCGCCGGCCTCCCGCCCGACAAACGCCCGTTGCCGTCCGTCACCCACTACGACGAGCTCCTGCAGCGCCGCCCCATCTTCACCGATCCCACTGCCACTGATGAAAGAGAAGGAACGACGAACACATGAGCACCACCACACCCGTCACCACGACCCTGCGCCGACGGCGCGGCATGACAGAAGAAGCCGCCGCGGCCGCAGTCGACCAAGCTTGCCGCAGACTCCGGTTACCCACGATCCGCGCGGTCATGGACGAAGCAACCCGTGTCGCCGGACACGAGCAGCTCTCCTACCAGGGCTTCCTCGCCGAACTCCTCCTCGCTGAATGCGACGACCGGGACCGCCGCTCCACCGTCCGCCGCGTCGCAGGAGCGGGGTTCCCCCGCCAGAAATGGCTCGGGGACTTCGACTACGACGCGAACCCGAACATCAACCCCGCGACCATTCACACCCTCGCAACAGGCGACTGGGTCCGCCGCGGCGATCCGCTCTGCCTCATCGGAGACTCCGGCACCGGCAAATCCCATCTCCTCATAGGGCTCGGCACTGCCGCAGCCGAGAAGGGCTACCGGGTGAAATACACCCTCGCGACGAAACTGGTGAACGAGCTCGTCGAAGCCGCCGACGAGAAACAACTCGCGCGCACGATCGCCCGCTACGGCCGCGTTGATCTGCTCTGCATCGACGAGCTCGGATACATGGAACTCGACCGCCGCGGCGCCGAGCTCCTCTTCCAAGTCCTCACCGAACGAGAAGAGAAGAACTCCGTCGCGATCGCCTCTAACCAGTCTTTCTCCGGCTGGACCGACACCTTCACCGACCCACGCCTCTGCGCCGCGATCATCGACCGGCTCACCTTCAACGGCACCATCATCGAGACCGGCACCACCAGCTACCGGCTCGCCCACACCCGCAACCAAAGCAGCTGACGCGCCCGTGGTCCGCACCGACGAGCGAGAGCAGCGAAATCCTCAGGGGAGAATCGCCTACGTTGACGAGGGAGGAGACGTGGCGGCTCCTGCGAGGCGCTGGAGCTCGGCGAGATGGGCACGGAACGCTGCTCGACCGTTCATCGTGAGACTGAACCAGGTGCGGCGCCGGCCAGAGCTGACACCCTTGCGAACGGTGACGTATCCTGCCTCTTCGAGCGCCTTTGCGTGCTTGGAGAGAACGGAATCCGCGACTCCGATGCGATCACGCGCGAAGCTGAATTCGACATCCTCTACGGCCGCAAGCATCGCGCAGAGCTGGAGTCGCGTCGGATGGTGAATCCGCTCATCGAGCCCGCTCACGCGACGTTCCGTGCTGCAACGCGCTCCCGCTTCCACACGAGCGCCCAGAGCCGACTGGCCGCGAACGCAACCGCCGCCGCGATGCTACCTGCGGTGAGCGCGACCCACAGCACGGGCATCGCCCACGCCCAGAACATCAAGCTCAGGAGTGGGACGAGCATTGCAAACGTGACCCACCGCGCCCGCCGAGGAGAGTAACCGCTGAGCCACCACCCCAGCCGACGCCGCCACCAGACCATCAGAGCGATGAGCGCGAGCACGACGACGATGGTCGCGAACGGGCGGATTGTCAGCGGCAGCGCCTGCGCCCCGACAAAAACGCCGCAGACGATGCTGAAGAGCACGTCGTAAGTCAATGCGAACCCACGAGGCGGATCCAGATGATCCTGGGCCTGTCCGATAAGGGCCAGATCCTCCGCGGGGGTGTTCTGCGGCCGGTTTGAGCTTTCCATACCGGAAAGCATAGAGCATACTTTCCGAGTTGGAAAGCAGGCTCACGTGGGCCAGTTCAGAGCGACATCCCTGGGCCACTTCAGCTTGACATAGCCA
>NZ_QOAY01000307.1:0-3724 GCF_003314775.1 Microbacterium sp. H6
CTGATCCCCGGCGACGGCGACATCGTCTCGGGCATCGCCACCGTCGACGAGTCGGCGATCACGGGCGAGAGCGCTCCAGTGATCCGAGAGTCCGGTGGCGACCGCAGTGCGGTGACCGGTGGCACCCGGGTGCTGTCGGACCGGATCGTGGTGCGCATCACCTCGAAGCCGGGCGAGACCTTCGTCGACCGCATGATCGCGCTCGTCGAAGGTGCCAGCCGTCAGCGCACTCCCAACGAGATCGCGCTGAACATCCTGCTCGCGAGCCTGTCGATCATCTTCGTGGTCGTGGTGCTGGCCCTGAACCCGATCGCGTCGTACGCCGCCTCCCCCGTCAGCATCCCGGTGCTCATCGCCCTGCTCGTCTGCCTGATCCCGACCACCATCGGGGCGCTGCTCTCGGCCATCGGCATCGCCGGCATGGACCGGCTCGTGCAGCGCAACGTGCTCGCGATGTCCGGTCGTGCGGTCGAGGCCGCGGGAGATGTCACCACCCTGCTGCTCGACAAGACGGGCACCATCACGTACGGCAACCGCCGGGCGCACGAGGTGCTGGCTCTTCCGGGTGTCGATGCAGACGAGCTGCTGCGCGTCGCGGCGCTGTCGTCTCTTGCGGACCCCACCCCAGAGGGTGCCTCGATCGTCGAACTCGCGGCCGCGCAGGGCATCCGGGTGATCGCCCCCGATGACGCCGTTGTCGTTCCGTTCACGGCACAGACCCGTATGTCGGGCCTCGACCTGGCCGACGGCACGCAGATCCGCAAGGGTGCCGGCTCCGCTGTCCGCGCCTGGCTCGGACTCGACGGCGACGACCTCGAACTCACGAGTCGCACCGACGCCGTGGCCGAGAGCGGCGGCACTCCTCTCGTCGTCGCGGTGAAAGGCCCTGGCGCGGACGCCCGCATCCTCGGCGTCGTGCACCTCAAGGACATCGTGAAGGACGGCCTGCGTGAGCGCTTCGACGAGCTGCGGGCGATGGGCATCCGCACCGTCATGATCACGGGCGACAACCCGCTCACGGCCGCCGCCATCGCGAAGGAGGCCGGTGTCGACGACTTCCTCGCCGAGGCCACCCCCGAAGACAAGCTCGAGCTCATCCGGCGGGAGCAGGAAGGAGGACGCCTGGTCGCGATGACCGGTGACGGCACGAACGACGCCCCCGCCCTCGCGCAGGCCGATGTCGGCGTCGCGATGAACACCGGCACCTCGGCGGCGAAAGAGGCGGGCAACATGGTCGACCTCGATTCCGACCCCACCAAGCTGATCGACATCGTGCGCATCGGCAAGCAGCTGCTCATCACGCGCGGAGCGCTCACCACGTTCTCGCTCGCGAACGACATCGCCAAGTACTTCGCGATCATCCCGGCGATGTTCATGGGGGTCTTCCCCGGACTCGCGGCCCTGAACATCATGCAGCTGCACTCGCCGGCCTCCGCTGTCACCAGTGCGATCATCTTCAACGCGATCGTGATCGTGTTCCTGATCCCGCTGGCCCTGCGAGGGGTGAAGTACCGCCCGGCGAGCGCCTCGCAGATCCTGCAGCGCAACCTGCTGATCTACGGTCTCGGCGGTGTGATCGCCCCGTTCATCGGCATCAAGCTCATCGACCTCGTGATCAGCCTCATCCCGGGCTTCTGACCCGGCTCTGAAACGGAATCCAGAACATGTCATCCACTCGCACCGCTCTCCGCACCACCGGTGTCGCCCTCCGCGCGATGGTGGTCCTCACCCTCGTGCTCGGCGTCGGTTACACACTCCTGGTCACCGGCATCGGCCAGCTCCTGCTTCCGTGGCAGGCCAACGGCTCGCCGCTGCCCGACGACAAGGGCAGCTCGCTGATCGGCCAGTCCTTCACAGACGCAGACGGCGAGGCGCTCCCGGAGTACTTCCAGTCACGCCCCTCCGCCGCGGGCGACGGATACGACGGAGCCGGCTCCAGCGGCAGCAACCTCGGGCCGGAGAACCCCGACCTCGTGACCGCCATCGCCGAACGCAAGGCTGCGATCGCGGAGCGCGAGGGCGTCGACCCGTCGGAGGTGCCGGCCGACGCGGTCACGGCATCCGGCTCGGGGCTCGATCCGCACATCAGCGTCGCGTACGCGCTGCTGCAGGTGCCGCGCGTCGCCGACGCCCGCGGACTCTCCGAACAGGAGGTGCGCGACCTCGTGGAGTCTAGGATTCAAGGGCGGGATCTGGGATTCCTCGGCGAGGAACGCATCAACGTCGCCGAACTCAACCTCGCGCTCGATGACCGGGAGGGCGAATGACCGCAGCACCTCTTCGTCGAGCCCAGGGCCACCAGCGCCGGGGGCGGCTCCGAGTCCTGCTCGGGGCCGCCCCCGGCGTCGGCAAGACCTACGAGATGCTCGCCGAGGGACGGCGGATGCTCGACGAGGGCCACGATGTCGTGATCGCGATCGTGGAGACGCACGAGCGCGCCGCGACACAGGCGCAGACTGCAGGGCTCCCCGAGGTTCCACGGCGAGTCGACCTGCACCGCGGAGTCGCGCTGACCGAGCTCGACGTGGACGCCGTGCTCGACCGCGCGCCCGAGATCGCCCTCGTGGACGAGCTGGCGCACACGAACGCCCCCGGCTCCCGCAACGCGAAGCGCTGGCAGGACGTGGACGAGCTGCTGAACGCCGGCATCGACGTGGTGACCACGGTCAACGTGCAGCACATCGAGTCGCTCAACGCCGTGGTCGAGAAGATCACCGGCATCGCACAGCAGGAGACGATTCCGGACGCCGTGGTCCGTGCCGCCGACGAGATCGAGGTCGTCGATCTGGCCCCGCAGACCCTGCGTGATCGCCTGTCGGCAGGACTCGTGTATCCCGCCGAGCGGATCGACGCCGCCCTGTCGAACTACTTCCGCCTCGGCAACCTCACCGCACTGCGCGAGCTGGCCCTGCTCTGGCTCGCCGACGAGGTCGACAGCGCGCTGCGCAGCTACCGTGCCGAGCAGGGCATCGAGGGCACATGGCAGGCCAGGGAGCGCGTGGTCGTCGCCCTGACCGGAGGGCCAGAGGGCGAGACCCTCCTCCGCCGTGGAGCCAGGATCGCGGCCCGCTCCGCCGGTGGGGAACTGCTCGCCGTGCACATCTCCGCGCAGGACGGTCTGCGCGACGAGACGCCCGGTGCCCTCGCCGCACAGCGCACCCTCGTGGAATCGCTCGGCGGCACCTATCACCAGGTCGTCGGCGACGACATCCCTGCCACGCTCGTCGAGTTCGCACAGGGCGCCGACGCCACTCAGCTCGTGATCGGCGTCAGCAGACGCAGCCGACTGGCCGCCGCTCTCACCGGTCCCGGCATCGGCTCGGAGGTCATCCGGCGCTCCGGCGACATCGACGTGCACATCGTCACCCATGCCGCGGCGGGCGGGCGGATGGTGCTCCCGCGCATCAAGGGCGGGGCTCTGGGCTGGCGGCGGCAGCTGCTGGGGTTCGGCGTCGCCCTGGTGTTCGGTCCGATCCTGTCGTGGATCATGTACACGTATCGCAGTCCCGAGTCGATCACCGCCGAAGTGCTCGCCTACCAGCTGCTCGTGGTCGTGGTCGCCCTCATCGGCGGCATCCGTCCCGCGGTGTTCGCCGCCGTGCTCTCGGGCATCACCCTCGACTTCCTCTTCGTCGCGCCGCTCTTCACGATCACGATCGCGCACCCGCTGCACGTGCTGGCTCTCGCGCTCTACGTCGTGATCGCGATCCTGGTCAGCATCATC
>NZ_QOAY01000044.1:0-3846 GCF_003314775.1 Microbacterium sp. H6
CGTCGCCCTGTGCGCGCTGTTCCTGATCGGCCGCACCGCCTACGACGTCGCCCTCGACCTCGCCCGCACCCGCGTCGTCGTCGGAGAGCGCGCGGTCGGCGCCCTGACCCTCGCGAACCGCGGCAGCAGGGCCATCCTGCCGTCGCGAGTGGTGCTCCCCGTCGGTTCGGGGCGCGGCGAGTTCGGCATCCAGCGGCTCGCGCCGGGGGAGGAGGCGGAGGAGCTCTTCGCGATCCCGACCCAGAAGCGCGGTGTGGTCAAGGTGGGCCCTGTGAGCGTCGTGCGCGGCGACCCCCTCGGCCTGTTCGAGCGGGCGCACCGTCGCGACGACCCCGTCGACCTCTTCGTGCACCCGCGCACGGTGCTGTTCGACGGCCAGTCCCTCGGCTACCTGCGTGACCTCGAGGGTCTTCCCGCCGCCGACCTGTCCCGCGACGACGTGTCGTTCCACGCCCTGCTCGAGTACCAGCCGGGCGACGACCTCCGCCACGTGCACTGGCGCTCGACGGCCCGCACCGGCACCATGATGGTCCGGCAGTACGAGGAGACCCGGCGCTCGCACTTCGTGATCGGTCTGTCGCGCTCCCTCGCCGACTACGCCACCCCCGACGACTTCGAGCTGGGAGTCTCGGCCGCAGGGTCGATCGGCCTGCGCGCTCTCCGCGACTCGCAGCGCGTCGACATGCGGGTGCAGGGGCGCGAGCTGCCGGCAGGCACGGGCAAGCAGCTGCTCGATTCCCTCTCGGCCGTCGAGAACAGCAAGCCCAAGGAGGGCGGCATCGCCGAGCTCGCCGGAGTGGTGTCGGCGACGATGCCGCTCGCGAGCGTCGTGGTGCTCGTGTGCGGGGCGCGGGTCAAGCCCGACGACCTCCGTCTCGCCTGTGCGCGTCTTCCATTCGGCGCCCGCGTGCTCGTGGTCGTCGCCGACACCACCGCCTCCGCTCCGGCCCTGCGCCGCATCGGCGATGCCGACGTCGTGACGGTCGGTGCGCTGGAGCAGATCCCCCTCGCCCTGCAGAAGGTGCTCGCATGACCGCATCCTCCGCCGCGTTCGCCGGTCTTCCCGTGCGTCGCTGGATCCTCGATCTCGGTGCCTCCGCTCTCCTGGTGGTCACCGCGCTGGTCGGCTTCTGGCCGACGTTCGCCGGTCCGTCCTTCCTCCCCGCCGTGGTCGGCGGCGTCGTGCTCGGCCTCGCGATCGCGGCGGTCACGACCTGGCGCCGTTGGGGCATCCTGATCATCGCGGGCCTCACGGTCGCCGCCTACTTCGTGTTCGGTGGCGCGTTCGCCCTGCCGCAGACCTCGATCCTCGGCTTCATCCCGACGCTGGAGACGCTGCAGAAGCTCGCGCTCGGGACGGTCACCGCGTGGAAGCAGATGCTCACCACGGTGGCGCCCGTGGCCGCGGCGGACGGTCACCTCGTGGTCCCCTTCCTCCTGGCGCTCGTGTTCACGACGGTGACCGCGTCGCTCGCGCTGCGCCTGTCGCAGGTGGCCTGGGCGCTGATCCCGGCCGGCGTGCTGCTCATGCTCGTGATCGCCCTCGGCACCCCTGAACCCGCGTTCCCGCTGGTGCAGGGACTCGTGTTCGCGGTCGTGAGCATGTCCTGGCTCGCGCTTCGCCAGCTGTGGGCGCCGCAGAACACGGCGATCTCCGTCAGCGAGGTCGACCCCTCCAGGGCCTCGCACATGCGCACCCGTCGTCTGCTCGCCGGCGTGGCCGTGCTGGCGATCGCCGGTGGTGCGGGGGTGGCCACGAGCGCGGTCGCGAACCCGGCGCAGCCGCGGCACGTGTTCCGCGACGTGATCATCCCGCCGTTCGACATCCGGGACTACCCGAGCCCCCTGCAGGCGTTCCGCAAGAACGTGCGCGATGAGGCGGACGAGACGCTCTTCACGGTGCAGGGACTGCCCAAGGGCGCGCGGATCCGCACGGCCGTCATGGATCAGTTCGACGGCATGGTCTACAACGTCACCGACGGCGGACCCACCTCGTCGAGCGCCTTCAGCCCGCTGCGCTCGAACATGTCACCGGATGCCGAGGGCGTCCCGGTGACGCTCAACGTCGAGATCGGTGCCTATCGCGGTGTGTGGATGCCGACCGCGGGCGAGCTGTCCGAGATCAGGTTCTCCGGCGATGACGCCGAGCAGCTGCGCCGCGGCACCTACGTGAACACCGAGACGGGCACTGCCGTCTCCACCACGAAGCTGACGAAGGGCGACGAGTACACGGTGGACGCCGTGATGCCGAACATTCCCGACGACGAGCAGCTCGCCGAGGTGCCGTTCGGCAAGGTCTCGATGCCCAAGCCGAGCAACGTGCCGGAGGAGCTCACAGCCCTCGCCGCCGAGACGGTGGTCGGCGCGGAGACGCCCATCGAGCGGGTGCGGGCCCTCGAGAACTTCCTGGCGAAGGAGGGCTTCTTCAGCCACGGGCTCGAGGGGGAGGTCATCTCCCGGGCTGGACACACCGCCGAGCGCATCTCGACCCTCGTCGGCGGCGAGCAGATGATCGGCGACGACGAGCAGTACGCCGTGGCGATGGCCCTGCTCGCCGGACAGGTCGACATCCCCGCTCGTGTGGTCATGGGCTACTACCCCGACGAGGAGAATGCGGGAGAAGCCACGTTCGCTGCCACCGGCGACGACGTGCATGCCTGGGTCGAGGTCAACTTCGAGGGGCTCGGGTGGATCGCCTTCAACCCCACCCCTCCCGAAGACCAGGTGCCGAACGATCAGAACACCAAGCCGCGCGTCGACCCGAAGCCGCAGGTGCTGCAGCCCCCGCCTCCGCCGCAGGAGCCCGTCGACCTGCCGCCCACGCTGCCCGACGACCGCGAGGGCGAGGACGAGAGTCTCAACATCGCGGGCATCATCGGTGCGATCCTCGTGATCGGTGGCATCTCCCTCGGAGTGATCGCACTCCTGGCATCGCCGTTCATCGTGATCGGTGCGTGGAAGGCGGCGAAGCGTCGTTCCCGACGCGCGGCCGCACGCACCGCCGACCGCATCAGCGGGGGATGGGACGAGCTCACCGACCGTGCCGTGGACTACGGCGCGCGCATCCCTCCCGGCGGCACGCGGATCGAGGAGGCGGTGGTCGTGGCGTCTTCGTTGACGGTTCCGCAGGTCACCGCCCTCGCCGAGCGGGCCGATGCCGATGTGTTCGGTCCCGCCGAGCCGAGCCAGGAGGACGTCGATTCCTTCTGGCACGAGGTCGATGACATCGTGGGCGGCCTCGGCAAGGAAGCCGGCTTCTGGAGGCGACTTCAGGCGCGACTGAGCATCCGCTCGCTGGTCGGCGGCACGGCCATCTCGAACGGATTCCAGAATCTGAAGGAAGCGGCGGCCGTGCGCGTCCGCCGTGAACCTGGCACCATCAAGAACAGCACGACGCCCCCGTCCTCCGAGAGCGAGACCTCATGACGCAGCCCGCGACCGACCAGATCGCGCCGGTCTCCCGTCGCGCCGTCGCCTACCTCATCGACGCCCTGATCGCCGGGGGCCTCGCGATCGTGCTCGGCGGCGGACTCCTGGTCGGCGCCTCGCTCACCGGCAGCCTCGAGGGCAGTGTCGGAGTCCTGCTGATCGGGGGTCCGGTCGTGAGCCTGATCCTTCTCGGCTGGTTCGTCGTCTACACCGTGATGCAGGCGGGCACCGGCTCGATCGGCATGCGCGCCCAGGGCCTTCGGCTGGTCTCGGCGACGGACGGGAGCGGCCTCGGCTTCGGACGGACGCTGCTGCGCAACGTCATCTTCGGCCTCGCCGCCGCCATCGTCGTGGGCTACTTCACGCCGCTGTTCGACGGCTCCGGTCGGTACCAGGGGTGGCACGACAAGGTGGCCG
>NZ_QOAY01000295.1:0-4901 GCF_003314775.1 Microbacterium sp. H6
CGAGCAGCGTCGGCCCCTCGCCCCAGGGGCGGAACGCGTCCGGAGGCAGGTGGCATGCCCGAGCCAGCGCGCCCTCGGTCCAGCGTTCGCGCTTGAGGCCGTAGGGCGTGGGCTCCAGCGACAGCAGGTAGCCGTAGCAGTGCAGCACTCCCGCGTTGCCGAGCGGCCAGTCTGCGGCGATGTCCGCGTGCCCGTGCAGTTCCTCGAACAGCGCGCGGGGGATGACCGCCGCACCCGTGTTCTCGTCGATCACCGACGACCGCCCCCACACGGCGAAGCGGCCGGCCGCGCGGTCGTCGCGGATCGCGGATGCCAGCCAGGGGAGCGCATGGAGGGCGGAGCGTGCACCGGCGTCGGATCCGTCGGCGGCGAGGTGCGCCGCATGCGTGAGCTGTTCGAGTTCGGACACGGCGCTCACCATACGCGAGTGGAGTGGACGGATTGTTCACACGGCGTTCACACGTTCGGGACTTTCTGTCCACAATCGTTCCTCATCATGGACGGAGCGTCCCCACAGAAAGAACTCCGTGAACTCCATCCTCCTCTTCGATTTCGACGGCACGATCGCCCTCGGCGACGGTCCGGTCCTCGCCTACGCCCAGCAGGTCGCTGCCGGCCTCGGTGACGATGACACCTTCCTCGACGACGTCCGCGCGGTCCTCGCCGCAGCCGACGGGGATGCGCTCGACGGCTACGACGCGGTGCGCCGGGTCGCCGAAGCCAGGGGAGCGGATGCCCGTCTCCTGAGCAACGCCTATCTCGCCAGTCGTGCGCAGCTCGGCACTGCCGATGCCCCGATCACCGCACCGGACGGGCTCGCCGAGTTCCTCTCCTCGGTCGACGCCGAGCGGATCCTCGTCACGAACGCTCCGGCCATCCGCATCGTCGACGCGCTGGAGACCCTCGGGCTTCGCGGACTGTTCGACCGGATCGTCACCGGTGCCGGCAAGCCCCGGGGGCTCGAGGCCGTGCTCGCCGAGCTCCCCGCGGACGCCCGGGTGCTGAGCATCGGCGACATCTGGCACAACGACCTCGCCCCCGCGCACGCCCGCGGCCATGCGACCGCGCTGATCGGCGGATTCTCCGACCCTGACGCCACCCCGACCTTCCGCGCCGCCGAGTTCTCGACGCTGGTTCCCCAGCTCGAGGCCTGGCTGCGCGGCTGAGACCTCTCCCTCCCCGCTCATACCCCTCCCTCACACACCCACCCCCATCGAAGGATGAACATGCGTACCTCTCTCCTCCGCTCCTCCGCAGCGGGCGTCGTCGCGGTCGGCGCCCTGCTGACCGTGGTGCTCGCCGGCTGCTCCAGCAGCACCGCCGCGCCCGAGGATTCCGCAGCCCCCGCTGCCGACCCCGACTCGATCGTGCTCGCCCTCGTGCCCTCGCAGGACCAGGACGGACTCGTCGACACCGCCGCGCCCCTCACCGACTACCTCACCGAGGAGCTCGGCATCGAGGTCACAGGCGTCGTGTCGAAGGACTACCAGGCCGCCGTCGAGGCGATGGGCGCAGGCCAGGCGCAGATCGGCTTCCTGCCGTCGCTGCAGCTGTGGCAGGCGAACGACATGTACGACGCGAAGGTCGTGCTGCAGACCGAGCGCAACGGCAACATCACCTACCCCGCGCAGTTCATGACGAACAACCCCGACAAGTACTGCGACGACGAGCCGGTCGAGCGTGACGGGATGCTGTTCTGCAACGGCGCCGACGCCATGAAGGGCCCGGCCGGCCTCGACAGCATCGACAAGGTGAAGGGCGCGAAGGTCGCCGTGCTCGGCCCCGGTTCGCCCGCCGGCTACATCTACCCGATCGTCGCGCTGCAGGAGGCAGGTCTCGACACGGACACCGACATCCAGCAGATCCCGGTCACCGCGAACGACGCCTCGGTGCTCGCGGTCTACAACGGCGACGCCGAGGTGGGATTCAGCTTCTGGGACGCCCGCACGATCGTCGCGAAGGACACCCCCGACGTCGGCCAGAAGGTCGTTGTGTTCGCGATGACCGAGGAGATCCCGAACGACGGCGTCGCCCTCTCGTCCGACCTGTCACCCGAGCTGCAGGATCGCATCACGAAGGCGCTCGAGGACTTCTCGAACACTCCGGAGGGTTCCGAGATCCTCACCAGCATCTACTCGATCACCAAGCTCGCGCCGGCCGACCCCGACTCGCTCGACGTCGTGGCCCGTGCCGCACAGGCTCTGGGGCTCCAGTAAATTGTCCGATCAGATCCAGCACGTGGACGGCGCAGCTTCGGTTGCGGCGTCCACGCCGTGGTCCATCCGCCTCGACGAGGTCACGGTGCGCTATCCCAACGGGACGGTCGGTCTGAACCGGGTGTCGCTCGACATCGAGGCCGGCGAGATGGTCGCCGTCGTCGGGCTCTCCGGCTCGGGCAAGTCCACCCTCATCCGCACGATCAACGGCCTCGTGCCGGTGACGAGCGGCGCCCTCGACGTGGGGGAGCACCGGGTGAGCGGCGCCTCGTCGCGCACCCTCCGCCGCCTCCGCGGCGACATCGGCATGGTCTTCCAGGGCTTCAACCTCGCGGGCCGCGCGAGCGTGCTGCAGAACGTGCTCGTCGGGCGCCTCGCCCACACGCCGCTCTGGCGCACGCTCCTGGGCGTCTACCGCGAGGCGGACAAGCAGCTTGCGTATCACGCGCTCGATCGTGTCGGCATCCTGCCAAAGCTGCACTCCCGCGCTTCCGAGCTCTCGGGCGGCCAGCAGCAGCGGGTCGCGATCGCCCGTGCCCTCGCCCAGGAGCCGCGCATCGTCCTCGCCGACGAGCCGGTCGCGAGCCTCGATCCGCCCACCGCGCACGGGGTGATGAACGACCTGCGCCGCATCAACCGGGATCTCGGGATCACGGTGCTCGTCAACCTGCACCTCCTCGACCTCGCCCGCGAGTACGGGGCGCGGATGATCGGCATGCGCGCCGGGGAGATCGTCTACGACGGGCCCGCCACCAGTGCGACGGACGCCGATTTCGAGAGCATCTACGGCCGCTCGCTCACGCCCGACGACCGGCTGGACGCATGAGCGGCGCCCAGAACGCGACCGTCCTCGACATTCCCGCCCGCCCGCGAGGAGCGTGGAAGGGGCCTGTGATCCTGGCCGCCGTCGTGACCGTCACAGTGGTGATGTGCCTGCCGGTGATCGGCATCGGCGTCGACTTCTCGGCCATCGCGCGCAACTGGCAGAACGGCGCCGACAAGATCGTGAAGCTGCTCCTGCCCGACTGGAGCTTCTTCCCCCGCACCGTCGCGCCCCTCATCGAGACCCTGCAGATGGCGGTGATCGCGACCGCCATCGGAGCCGCCGTGTCGCTGCCGCTCAGCTTCTGGGCCGCGCGTGCCACCAACCCGAACACCACGGCGCGCGTCATCGTGCGCGGCATCCTCAACGTCATCCGCAGCGTGCCCGACCTGCTGTATGCGGCGATCCTGGTCGCGATGGTCGGGGTCGGTGCGCTCCCCGGAATCCTGGCGCTGCTGCTGTTCAACGTCGGCATCATCGTCAAACTCGTCTCGGAGGCCATCGACACCAACGACCGCGGTCCCCTCGAGGCCGGACGCGCGGTGGGGGCGACGCAGGCGAAGATCAACCGCACGCTCGCGCTGCCCGACGCCTGGCCCGCCTTCGCGAATCAGACCCTGTACGTGTTCGAGCTGAACGTGCGCGCCTCGACCGTGCTCGGTCTCGTCGGCGCCGGAGGCATGGGGCTGCTGATCGACGCGGTGCGCACGTTCTACCGCTACGACCAGCTCTCGCTCATCATCCTGGAGATCCTCATCGTCGTCATCGTGATCGACCTCGTCTCGGACGCCATCCGACGGAGGCTCGTATGAGTGCGGCGCTCACCGTCATCCCCGCCAAGCCTCGCCGGCCCTGGCTGATCGCCGGATGGGCGCTCGTCACCGGCATCGTGGTCCTGGCGTTCTGGTCGATCGACATCGACTGGTCCCGCCTCTCCGATCTGCCGTCCGAGATCATCCGGTACACGTTCCTGATGTTCGCCGATCCGAACTGGGAGAAGCTGCCGGAGGCGCTGTGGCAGACGTGGCGGAGCATCGAGATGGCCTGGGTCGGCACGATCCTCGGCATCCTGCTCGCCACCCCGCTGAGCCTGGTCGCCGCGCGCGGATTCGGGCCCGCGTGGCTGCGGGCGCTCCTGCGCGGACTCTTCTCGCTGATCAGGGCGGTCCCGGAGATCATCATCGCGATCGTGATCCTCTCGGTCACCGGCCTCACCCCGTTCACCGGCGCGCTCGCCCTCGCCATCAACGGCGTCGGCACGCTCGGCAAATGGGGTTATGAGGCGGTCGAGGCCGTGCCCCGAGGTCCGATCGAGGCGGCGCGCGCGGCCGGTGGCGGCATGCTGCAGGTGCTGCGCTGGGGTGTGTGGCCGCAGGCCGAACCGGCGTTCTGGTCGTTCTGGCTGTACCGCTTCGAGATCAACGTGCGCTCCTCCGCGGTGCTGGGGCTCATCGGCGTCGGCGGAATCGGCGACATGCTCACCTCCTACACCCAGTACCGTGAGTGGTCGACGGTGGGTGTCCTGCTCATCGTGGTGGTCGTGGTGACGATGCTGATCGATGCGGCGTCCGGTGCGATCCGTCGCCGCATCATGGAGGGAGCCCGAGCCCGTGTTCTCGCCTAGCGCCCCGCCCACCGCACGCATCGCGGCCGTGCTCAACACCCTGCAGCCGGCCGAGCGCCGCGTCGCCGAGCTGATCGTCGAATCGGCCGACGAGGTCGTGGAGTGGACGGCGCAGGAGCTCGCCGATCGGGCCGGCGTCGGCCGCGCCACCGTGGTCCGCACCTGCCAGGGCATCGGCTATCGCGGTTATCCGCAGCTGCGGGTCGCGCTCGCCGCCGAACTCGGCAGCACGCCCGGG
>NZ_QOAY01000033.1:0-5338 GCF_003314775.1 Microbacterium sp. H6
TGGAACTTCCCGTTCGCCATGGCCACCCGCAAGATCGCCCCCGCACTCGCAGCGGGCTGCACCGTCGTGATCAAGCCCCCGGCACTCACGCCCCTGACGACCATGTACTTCGTCTCGCTGCTCGAGCAGGCAGGCCTTCCCGCCGGTGTCGTGAACGTCGTGCAGACGTCGAAGTCGAGTGCGCTGTCGGCGCCCATCATCGCCGACCCGCGCCTGCGCAAGCTCTCCTTCACCGGGTCGACCGAGGTGGGCCGCAAGCTCATCGCCCAGGCGGCCGAAGGCGTGCTGCGCGTGTCGATGGAACTGGGCGGCAACGCTCCGTTCGTGGTGTTCGACGACGCCGACCTCGACAAGGCCGTGGACGGTGCGCTGGCCGCGAAGTTCCGCAACATCGGCCAGGCCTGCACGGCCGCGAACCGCTTCATCGTGCACAAGGACGTCGCCGGGGAATTCGCCAAGCGCGTGACCGAGCGCGTCAACGGCATGAAGATCGGCCGCGGCACGGAAGAGGGCGTGGCGATCGGACCGCTCATCGACGAGGACGCCGTGGCCAAGGCCGGCGAGCTCGTGGACGATGCGGTCGAACGCGGTGCGACCCTGCTCGCCGGCGGCAAGGCCGTCGAGGGCACCGGCACGTTCTACGAGCCCACCGTGCTCACCGACGTGGTCGCCGGAAGCGCGATCCTCCGCGAGGAGATCTTCGGACCGGTGCTCGCGATCGCGACCTTCGAGACCGAGGAAGAGGCCGTGCGCCTGGCGAACGACACCGAGTACGGGCTCGTGTCGTACGTGTTCACCGAGAACCTGCAGCGCGGGCAGCGGATGATCGACGGGCTCGAGACCGGCATGATGGGTCTCAACGTGGGAGTGGTCTCGAATGCGGCCGCACCCTTCGGAGGCGTCAAGCAGTCCGGCGTCGGACGCGAGGGCGGCTTCGAGGGCATCCACGAGTACCTGTCCACCAAGTACACGCTGATCCCGGTCTCCTGACCTTCCGGGTGGGTCCCTGAGCTTGTCGAAGGGCCCACCCCACCCGAACGGCCTGGGTCCCTGAGCCTGTCGAAGGGACCCGCACACGAGAGGACAACCCATGACCGACTACGCCGTCATCAACCCCGCCACCGGAGAGACGCTGGCGTCCTTCGACACCTTCACCGACGCTCAGATCGAAGAGGCCGTGGCCGCGGCCGACGAAGCCCACCGCGGGTGGTCGCGTTCGTCGACGGTCGCAGAGCGCGCTGCCCTCGTCCGCCGTGCGGCCGAGCTGCACCGCGAGCGCCGCGAGGAGCTCGCGGACATCTTCGTGCGCGAGATGGGCAAGCCCCGCGAGGCCGCGCTCGGTGAGGTCGACTTCGCCGCGGACATCGCCGAGTACTACGCCGACCAGGCGGAGTCGATCATGGCCGACCAGCCGATCGCGATCCTGGGGGAGGGGTCGGCCATCATCCGCCGCTCCTCGCTCGGTCCGCTCGTCGGCATCATGCCGTGGAACTTCCCGGCGTACCAGATCGTGCGCTTCGCCGCGCCCAACCTCATCGTGGGCAACACGATCCTGCTCAAGCCCGCACCGCAGTGCCCGGAGTCGTCGACCGCGATCGAGAAGATCTACCACGACGCCGGCTTCCCGAAGGGCGCCTACCAGAACGTGCTCGCCACGAACGAGCAGATCGCGACCATGATCGCCGATCCGCGCGTGCAGGGCGTCTCGCTCACCGGTTCCGAGCGCGCAGGCGCCGCGGTCGCCGAGATCGCGGGCCGCAACCTCAAGAAGGTCGCGCTCGAGCTGGGCGGCTCCGACCCCTTCATCGTGCTGTCGACCGACGACCTCGACGCCACCGTCCAGGCCGGCGTCGATGCGCGTCTGGACAACAACGGCCAGGCCTGCAACGGCGCCAAGCGCTTCATCGTCGTCGACGGTCTCTACGACGCGTTCGTGGAGAAGTTCACGGCGGCGATGGCCGCGGTCGAGGCGACCGACCCCATGCGCGACGACACGGTGCTCGGTCCGGTGTCGTCCGAGACCGCGGCGGAGAACCTGCAGAAGCAGATCGATCAGGCCGTCGAGCAGGGCGCCACCCTGCTCACGGGCGGCACCCGCGACGGTGCGTTCTTCGCTCCGACCGTGCTGGCCGACGTGACGCCGGAGATGAACGTCTACCGTGAGGAGCTCTTCGGACCGGCAGCCGTCGTCTACCGCGTGGCGGATGAGGACGCAGCGGTCGAGCTCGCGAACGACACCACGTTCGGGCTCGGCTCGTACGTCTTCACGACGGATGCGGAGCAGGCCGAGCGCGTCGCCGACAAGATCGAGGCGGGCATGGTCTACGTCAACCTCGTGCTGGCGGACAGCCCCGAACTGCCCTTCGGCGGCGTCAAGCGCAGCGGCACCGCCCGTGAGCTGGGACACCTCGCCGCAGACGAGTTCGTCAACAAGAAGCTCATCCGCATCGGCTGAGCGTGCGACGGACGGCCCCTCGCAGAGCGCGAGGGGCCGCCCGCATGCCCGCCTCGTGTTGCGGGACGGGACGCCCTGTCGGCGGGGACACCGGGTGAGGGACAATGGCCGCATGAGCGCGCACACCGACCCCATCGAGACGCTGACCACCGAACAGAGCTGGGAGCGGCTCCGCACGCAGGAGCTCGGCCGGCTCGTCACCCACGTGGGGGAGACGATCGACATCTTCCCCGTGAACTTCGTGGTCGACGGGGACGGCATCCTGTTCCGCACCGCACCCGGCAGCAAGCTGTTCGAGCTCACGGTGAACACCGATGTGCTGTTCGAGGTCGATGACCACACCGACACGGACGCCTGGAGCGTGATCGTGCGGGGCCACGCGAGTGCGTTGGAGTCGGACGCCGACGTGCACAGGGCGGATGCGGCCGGCCTCCGCCCATGGATCCCCACCCTCAAACGGGTCTATGTGCGCATCGCCCCGACGTCGGTTTCGGGGCGGGCCTTCCGTCGCAGTGCCGAGCCGGAGCTCGACGGGCCCCAGGAGTACTGACTGACCGTCAGGCCGATAACCGTCAGGCCGAGAACCGTCAGGCCGAGAACCGTCAGGCCGAGAACCGTCAGGCCGAGAAGAGCTTCAGGTCGGTCGGGGTGAAGTAGTTCTGGGTCACATCGGTGATCCGCACGAGGAACTTCCCCCGCTTCTCGTCGATCGAGACGACCGTCCCGACATTGCCTGTCATCGTCGGTCCAGTGATCTGCACGGTGTCCCCGATGGCGAATTCGTTCATGGGAGTTCCTCTCCTTGCCGTACTGCTCCGGATCGGTACAGCACTCCGGTTCTTCTGATGGTCCGAGGCTAGATCGAGTGCGGTTGTGGAGACAGTGCCAGACGTCGCCATTTCGGGTGACATCTGTCACGGGTCCGGACGAGCCTCGCGCCCGCCCCCGGGCGTAGGGTCGAAGCATGGCAAACGTCGCTGAGAACATCGTCAAGACTCTGCACGCCAACGGGATCGACCGTGTCTACGGCATTCCCGGGGACTCGTTGAACGGCTTCACGGACGCGCTCCGCAAGGACGGCACGATCCGCTGGGTGCATGTGCGGCACGAGGAGTCCGCCGCCTTCGCCGCCGCCGCCGATGCCGCCACCACGGGCGAGCTCGCCGTGGTCGCGGGCTCCTGCGGGCCGGGCAACCTGCATCTCATCAACGGCCTGTACGACGCGAACCGCTCCCGCGTCCCCGTGCTCGCGATCGCCGCGCACATCCCCACGACCGAGATCGGCACCGGGTACTTCCAGGAGACGCACCCGCAGGAGCTCTTCCGCGAGTGCAGCGTGTACGTGGAGTATGTCGCCGACCCGAAGCAGATGCCGCGCCTGATGGAGATCGCCATGCGCGCAGCGATCGAGGAGCGCGGTGTCGCCGTCCTCGTGATCCCCGGTGACGTAGCCCTCGCCGACATCGCCGACGACCGCGCCGTCGTGATCGAGCGCGCCCGCCCCGTGGTGGTCCCCAACGGCGCAGAGCTCGAGAAGGCGGCGACGCTGCTGAACGCGGCGAAGAACGTCACGATCCTCGCCGGCGCCGGGGTCGAAGGCGCCCACGACGAGGTGATCGCGCTCGCCGACAAGCTGGGTGCTCCCATCGTCCACGCCCTTCGCGGCAAGGAGTTCATCGAGTACGACAACCCCTTCGACGTCGGGATGACGGGACTGCTCGGTTTCGCGTCCGGCTACCGCGCGATGGAGGCCGCCGACGCGCTGCTGGTGCTCGGCAGCGACTTCCCGTACGAGCAGTTCTACCCTGACGGTGCGAAGACGATCCAGGTCGACATTCGCGGCGCACAGCTCGGCAAACGGCATCCGCTCGATCTGGGACTGGTCGGCGACGTCCGGGCCACGGCCGAGGCGCTGCTGCCGAGGATCGCGCGCAAGGACGATCGCGGTCACCTCGACGACGCGATCGCGCACTACCGCAAGACCCGCAAGAAGCTCGACGAGCTGGCGGTGCCGGCGAAGGGGAAGCGCCCCATCCATCCGCAGTACCTCGCCAGGCTCCTGGACGAGTACGCGACCGATGATGCGATCTTCACCGCCGATGTCGGGTCACCGACCGTGTGGGCGGCGCGCTATCTCTCGATGACCGAGAACCGGCGCCTGATCGGCTCCTTCACCTACGGCTCGATGGCGAACGCGCTGATGCACGGCATCGGTGCGCAGGTCGCCCACCCCGACCGTCAGGTCGTCGCACTCGCGGGCGATGGCGGATTGGCGATGATGCTCGGCGAGCTGCTCACGCTGACGCAGAACAAGCTCCCGGTGAAGACGATCGTGGTCAACAACTCGTCGCTGAACTTCGTCGAGCTCGAGATGAAGGCCGCCGGCTTCGTCACCTACGGCACAGGACTGGACAACCCCAGCTTCGCCGCGATCGCCGAAGCCATGGGCATCTTCGCCCGTCGCGTGGAGCGCAGCGAAGACCTCCCTGATGCCGTGCGCGAGGTGCTGGCTCACGACGGTCCGGCCCTGCTCGACGTGGTCACAGAGCGGCAGGAGTTGTCCATGCCGCCGGCGATCGAGGCCGCGCAGGTCAAGGGCTTCGCGCTCTATGCGATCCGCACCGTGATGTCCGGACGCGGGGACGAGCTTCTCGACCTCGCGAAGGCGAACTGGCGCCAGCTCTTCTGAGCCGGCGCCACGCCGGGATCCGACGCTCAGCTCTCCAGGTGGGCGCGGATCTCGGCGGCCTCGCCGTGCCGCCCGAGCGCCTCGAACACGTTGCCGAGTTCGAGGGCCGCGACCTGCAGCAGCGGCGGGTGGCCGGCCGCGTGATCGATCGCGCTGCGGTACACCGGCACGGCGTCGGCTGAGCGGTCGTTGCC
>NZ_QOAY01000176.1:0-5454 GCF_003314775.1 Microbacterium sp. H6
CTCGCCGCCGAGATCTACGGCATCGAGGACATGCCGGCTCCGCCGATCACCCCCCTGCGGGTCGCACCTTCGGTAGCCGCTGACCCGACCGACGAGACAACCGAGGAGAAGCAGTGAGCACGTTGAAGGTCGGACTCATCGGCGCGGGCGGGATCTCCCGCGTGCACGCCGACGCCTGGCGGGCGCTCGGGGTGGAAGGCTACGTCACCTCGCTCGTCGGAGCAGAGGAGATCGCCGCGGAGTACGGGTTCGAGCTCGTCGACGATGTCGACACTCTCATCGGCCTGGTCGACATCGTCGACATCGTGACCCCGAGCAGCACGCATGCCGACTTCGCCCTGCGCGCCATCGCCCGCGGGCTCGACGTGATCTGCGAGAAGCCGCTCGCGGAGACGGCTGAGATCGCAGCGACCGTCGCCCGCGCCGCCGAGGAAGCGGGCGTGCGCCTGTTCCCCGCCCACGTCGTTCGGTACATGGGCGAGTACGCCCAGATCAAGGCGGGCATCGACGCCGGTCGGATCGGCACGCTCGCCGTGCAGCGGTTCAGTCGGGCAGGCTCCGCCCCGCAGACCCCGTGGTTCTTCTCGGAGCGCGCGGGCGGCGGTGTCATCCGCGACCTGATGATCCACGACATCGACCAGGCGGTCTGGTTCGCCGGACCCGTCGAGTCGGTCTACACGGTACAGAACCCGCCGACCGTCGACGACCGCGTGCCCGCACCGGTCACTGCACACGTCGTGCTCACGCACCGCAGCGGCGTCATCAGTCACATCCACGGCAGCTGGGTCGCGCCGGGTATGCCGTTCCGCACGAGCGTCGAGGTCGCGGGGTCGGAGGGTCGCCTGCGCTACGACAGCGCCGAGGACAACGCGCTGCGCACCGACGCCGTGCTTCCCGAAGCCGACACCGACTACCTGCCGCCGATGTCGCCGCAGGAGAGCCCGTACTTCGCCGAGATCGCCGACTTCGTGGCCGCCCTGCGCGAGGGGCGCGACGCCAGGGTCAGCCCGGCGGACGGAATCGAGGCCGTCGCCGTCGCCGAGGGCGCGTACGCCTCGATCGCCTCCGGCGCCCCGGTCGCTCTGACCGTCACCACTCCCACATCATCTGCACGCACGGCCGAGGAGGCCACTCGATGACCGCCACCACCCCGCTGCGGATCGCCGTCCTCTCGTTCGCGCACACGCACGCTCTGAGCTACGTCCACGCGCTCAACGCGATGCCCGGCGTCGAGCTGATCGCCGCCGACCCCGACGGTGCCACGGCGCCCGACGACGCACCCCGAGGAGCGACACTGGCGGCGGAGCTCGGTGTCGCCTACGTCGAGACCTACGACGAGGCCTTCGCCTGGAAACCCGATGCGGTCGTGATCGCCGCGGAGAACTCCCGACACCGCGCCCTCGTCGAGCGCGCGGCCGCCGCCGGGGTGCACGTGCTGTGCGAGAAGCCCCTGGCCACGACGGTCGAGGATGCGATCGCGATGCGCGAGGCGTGCGAGCGTGCCGGTGTGATCCTGATGGTCGCCTATCCGGTGCGGTTCGCCCCGAGCGTGCGCGATGCGATCGCCGAGCTGCGCAGCGGACGCCTCGGCACGGTGCTGGGCGTCACCGGGATCAACAACGGCAAGCTTCCGCAGGACCGGACCTGGTTCACGGATCCGGAGCTGGCGGGGGGCGGCGCACTCGTCGACCATGTCGTGCACTGCGCCGATCTGCTCGACGAGCTGCTCGGCGAACGTGCCCAGTCCGTCCGCGCCGTGTCGAACGGGATCCTGCATGCGGAGCGCGACCTCGAGGTCGAGACCGGCGCCCTGGTGACGATCCAGTACCCGAGTGGGGTCATCGCCACGATCGACTGCTCCTGGAGCTGGCCGATGAGTTCGGCCACCTGGGGTGGACTCACCCTGCAGGTGATCGCCGAGCGCGGCACCGTGACCGTCAGCCCCTTCGCCAAGGGCGTCGCCGGGCACGATGCGCGCGGCGAGACATGGAACCCTGTGGGCGCCGACCTCGACGCGCTCCTGCTCGACGAGTTCGTGCACGCCGTGCGCCAGGGACGCCAGCCGCAGCCCGACGCCGGCGTGGGCATCCGTACCGTCGAGATCGCCAAGGCCGCCCAGGCTTCGGCAGCTCGCGGCGGCGAGGTCGTCACGCTCGTCTGATCCACCGAAGCTCCGACCATCGTCCATCGACCCTGGACAAAGGTCGCTATACGGTGTTGACTGAACCGGGCCGCACGCCCGATCACCCGACTGCGGTCGGGGCGCCGCGAGTCGGCAGATCAGGATCCGCCTTCGACCCGAACGAAGGCGGATCCTGATAGCCGACGGGTCGAGGCAGCCCCAGCGGGGCCGGCGCTCAGCATCGAGGAGTATGCTGACCCCTTGGGTCGTTCGGCCCGACGAGTCCCGAAAGGTGGTGATGGCGATGTCCGGTGATAGTTACGACGCCGCCTTCGCTGCGTCGAGACTCCCTGCGCTAGCGCGTTGACCCTCTGGTCCGCTTTCGCACGTCCTTCCCCGCAGCCGTCGGCGGCGTCATCCGCCCCCTGACGAACCGCGCACGGAGCTCTCCGCTGCCGTGCGCCTGCGAGAACGGAGCCGATCATGGCCCTCATCGACAACGGCGTGTACGTCCACGGACGTCGCGTGGAGACCCCCAAGAACCTGGACGAGACCTACCGGATGCTGGACGCCGCCGGAGGCATCGCGTGGATCGGCCTGTACCGACCCAGCCCGGAGGAAGTGGCGTCCGTCGCTCGCGAGTTCGACCTGCATCCGCTGGCCGTCGAGGACGCCCTGTCCGGCCACCAGCGGTCGAAGGTGGAGCGCTACGGCGACACCCTGTTCGCCGTCCTCCGCCCCGCCCGGTACCGCGACAAGGAGGAGTCGATCGAGTTCGGCGAGCTGCACCTGTTCGTGGGCCCCGATTTCGTGGTGACGATCCGGCACGCCGAATCCCCGAACCTCGCCGCCGTGCGCGCCCGCATGGAGGCGAACCCCGAGCTGCTCGCGATGGGACCGGAGGCCGTGCTCTACGCGATCCTCGACGAGGTCGTCGACGGGTACGAGCCGATCGTGGCAGGGCTGCTGAACGACATCGACGAGATCGAGGACCAGCTCTTCGGCGACGGCGACGACGACAGCGCGCTCTCCCGCCGCATCTACGAGCTGTCCCGCGAGGTGATCAACTTCCAGCGGGCGGTGCATCCGCTGAACGGCATGCTGGAGTGGCTGCGTCGGGGCTCTGCGAAGTACCGCATCGACGAGGAGCTGCAGCGCTCCCTGCGCGATGTGCTCGACCACACGATCCGTGTCAACGAGAAGATCGACTCGTTCCGGGCGATCCTGGAGAACGCGCTGACCGTGCACTCCGCACTGGTCGCCCGGCGTCAGACCGAGGCCGGGTTGGCGCAGAACGACGAGATCAAGAAGATCTCCTCCTGGGCGGCGATCATCTTCGCCCCGACGCTCGTCGGCACCGTGTACGGGATGAACTTCGACGTGATGCCCGAGCTGCACTGGGCCTTCGGCTACCCGATGGCCATCGGCGCGATGCTCGCCTTCGCGGTCGGCCTGTTCGGGGTGTTCAAGTACAAGAAGTGGCTCTGACACGGGCATCGCTCATCGTTGGCGGCGGGTGCGGGCGAGGTCCGACGACCGACCGTAAGAACTTCACCCGTTCGTCGTCTTGCTCATGCCACGCTTGCTCGGCGCGTCGACAGGATGGGGATCCGTCACGCAGGCGGACGGTGAAGCCACCCGGCTCACCATCTGGTCCGCAATCAAGCACGCGGCTGCGGCGGGGATCTTCCCGGACCCGTCGCAGCCGCACTCTCCACGGGTAGGGGGGCGAAGCCGATCGCACAGGGATATGCAGACAGTGGACCGGTCTTCGCCCGTGCACGCGCTACTTCACGACGATCACCGGGAACGACAGGTCACCGGCGCCGGCACTCACCGGGATCTGCAGCTGAACCTTCTGCGCCGAATCGAGCGTGAGCTTCCAACGCAGGCCCCTGTCGGTGCGCTCGACCTCGCCTGTCGGGGGCACCGGGACCTCGAAGCCGTCGTAGTCGGCGAGGTCGATGTCCACCACGGCCTCCCCGCCCGACGCCCCTGCGTTCGTGAGGTCGAGAAGGATCAGGCTGTCATCAGCGCCCGCCTGCGGGGCGATCTGCACCGAGTACGACATTGCGGATGCCGTATGGACGGAGAACTTCGTTGGGGCTGTCACGGCCGACATGTCCGATCCGACGAACGTGCGCGCCGTCAGCTCATAATCCCCTTGCGGAAGTGATGCAGTGGTCGACCACCGACCGTCCATGCCTACCTGCACGAACCGGACGAACGGCGTGAGCTCGCCGACGAAGACGTGCACACGCACCAGAGAGCCGGGGACTCCCGTGCCCGTGATGTTCGTGCTCTTGGCATAGACCGTCGATCCGGCGACGGGGGTGACCACAGTCGGAGCCGCTGGGGATTCGCGGATGATGACCGGGGCGGATGCGCTTCCGCCCGTGAGGGTGGCCTCCCCCAGGGGTGCGTCCGCGGGAACGTCGAAGACGGTGGCGAAGCGACCGGCGCCGTCGGTACGCACCTTCTCGACAGCGTCGCCGATCTTCAGGTCGACGGTGGTGTTCGCCGGGTATCCGCTGCCGTTGACGCGGAACGGCTGCCCGGTGAGGGCGACCTTCGAGTAGACGCCGACCGCCGGAGTCGAGCTTGCTCCGGCGTCGACGAGTCCTGCCCCGACCCGGTCCGCGCTGAGCCCAGCGAGCGGATCCGCCGTGTCCGTGATGCGCTGGGTCAACTGGTCCGGCGTGAGACCTGGAGTCTCCGAGAGGATGCGGGCGGCGACCCCGGCCACGTGCGGGGACGCCATCGACGTTCCGGGATACAGCGCGTAGACGGAGCCGTCGTCCTGGCGCGGCACTGCTGACCACACGAAGCCCGGCGCGGTAACCGTGACCTTGCCCGCACCGTAGTTCGAGAATCCCGCACGCACGATCGCGCCCGTCGCCTCGTCCTGATCCGCGGCAGCGACGGCGATGACACCCGGCAGCGCGCCAGGTGCCTGAAGACAGGAGGAGTTCACCGGCCGAGGCTCGAGCGTCCCGTCGTTCGGACTCATCTCATCCGTGCTCATGGTGGCGAGATCCTGACCCTCATTACCGACCGCGGCGACGTTCAGCACGCCCTGGTCGTGGGAGTAGGCGTACGCGCGACGGAGCGCTTCGAGAGCCGCACCCTGTGAGTCGACATCAGCGCACCAGAGGTACCAGGGGTCGACGTAGTAGCTGTGGTTCACGATCGGGATGTCGTGGTCAGCAGCCCACATGGTCGCGCAGATGCTGGCCTCCGGGTAGATGTGGCCGTCGTCGTTGACGACCTTGATCGAGGCGACGCGCGCGTCAGGGGCGACGCCGACGATGCCGGTGCCGTTCGCCGCTCCC
>NZ_QOAY01000271.1:0-6649 GCF_003314775.1 Microbacterium sp. H6
CCGGGTAGTCGAGCGTGAACCCGCCAGACGCGTCGGTCGTGGCCGTCACCGGACCGCCGACGTTCCCGCCACCCGGCGCCGTCAGCTGCACGGACACCTGCGTGCTCGCCGGCCAGTTCGTACCGGTCACCGGAAGGCTCGTGCCCGCCTGCACCGTGTCAGCGGCATCGACAGCCGCGGCGGCCGTGACCTCCGTGGTGTCGATCGCCGTGACGGCACCTGCGGTCGCCGTCACGGTGTATGCCGCACCCGGAGCCGCAGAAGCGGGAACCGGGTAGTCGAGCGTGAAGTCACCCGAGGCGTTCGTAGTCGCCGTGACAGGGCCGCCGACGTTCGCGCCGCCGCCCGGAGCTGTCAGCTGCACGGACACCTGGGTGTTACCCGGCCAGTTCGATCCCGTGACCGGAAGGCTGGTGCCCGCCTGCACGGTGGCTGCGGCATCGACGGCGGCCACGGGGGCGTCCGTCACCTCGGTGGTGTCGGTCGCCGTCTGCGTGCCCACCGATGCCGTCACCGTGTAGCCGGTGGCCGCGGGTGTGCCGGCCGGAACAGGGTAGGCGACCGTGAAGGTGCCGGAACCGTCGGTGGTGACCAGTACGGGGCCGCCCACGTTCGGGCCGGAAGCCGGAGCCGACAGCTGCACCGAGACCTGGGTGTTCGCAGGCCAGTTGGCACCGGAGACCGCGAGATCCGTCCCCGCCTGTACGGCCGGGGCGGCATCGACCGTCGCCGCGGCCGTCACCTCGGTCGTATCCGTCGCCGAGACGGCGCCTGCCGTCGCGGTGACCGTGTACCCGGTGCCCACCGTCGTCGCCGTCGGGACGAAGTAATCGACCGTGAATGCACCGTTGCCGTCGGTCGTGACCGGAACAGGGTCGTTCACGATCCCCCCGCCGGGTGCGGTCACCTGCACGGAGACCTGCGTGTTCGCGGGCCAGCCGGAGCCGGTCACGGGCAGGTTCGTCCCCGCCTGGACGGTCGGGGCCGCGTCGATAGCCGCCACAGCTGCCGCGGCAGCCTTGACCGTCGAGGAACCGAGATCGAGAGCGACCCCGCCTCCGACGGCCGGGAGCAGGTTCACTCCGAGCGCACGCACCGTGAAGCTGCCGCCCGGAATGTCTCCCGTCGCCGGCTGCTCGTTGATGGTGATGGTCGCGATGTCCGACAGCACGCCCTGGAGCACGGGATCGAGCGTCGTCAGCACGGGACCCGTGAGAGCGGCGAGTGCCGGCTGCACGAGCGGGATCACGCTGGTCAACGCGGTGTTCACGAGCGGACCCGTCGTCGTGGCGACCGCATTCGTCACCGTCGCGACCACCGGGTTCAGGAGCACGCCGATGTTGAGGCCGGCCAGGGTGATGTCGGTCGCGACCGTGGGAACGGGAGTGGCGGTGCCGGCGAACTGCGCCAGTGAACCCTTGACCGTGACGTCGCCCGACACGAGCGGCGTCCCGGTGAGCGGCACCGTGAGGTCGACGCCGACCGTGATCGTCACCTGGAGGGCGTCGAGCGTCGACTTCAGGATCGTGGAGACCTTGCCGTTCAGGCTGTTCGGGTGCGTGCCCGTGAGTGCGGAGGTGATCCCCTGCTGGATGGCGGAGATCGTCGTGGCGGAGAGCACCGGGGTGTTCGCCGGCAGTGTGTTGAGGTTCGCGCCCGCGCCGGTCTCGACGAGGATCTTGGCGAGATCGACCGAGACCGTGCCGGTGCTCAGGTCGACGAGAACCGAACCGGTCGTGTTCTCGACCGGGGTCTGCAGCACCTGCGTCGTCACGGTCTGCCCGACCGTGTCGAGCCCCGCGATCGAGACGGTGCCCCCTGTCGCGGTGAAGGCGGCGACGAGCGGCACATCGGGGATCGCGTTGATCGTGTTGACGATCGTGGTGGTGAGGGCGGTCAGCGCGCCGCCGGGACCGGCGAGGTTGCTCACGGGAGTGACGGTGCCCTGGATCGCGGAGGCGAGGGTGCCGGAGAGCCCGGCGACCAGGTTGCTGTGCAGATCGAGGTTCAGGTCGGCGATGCGGTACTCGGACGTCACCGTTCCCGCGTTCGACTCGGCACGCGACGCGAGGGCGCCGATGCCGATGGAGGCCTGGTCGAGGACCGCATCGGTCAGACCCGCCACGGCGAGCTGGTCGAAGAGGTCTGTGAGCTCGAGGGTGCCGGGGTTCACGCTGCCGTCGATGGCGCCGGTGTCGACAGCCCCACCCGAGGTGATCGTGCCCGAAGAGGCGATCGACTGGGTCTGCGTCGGCGAGGAGCTGAAGCTCTGCGCAGCGCCCAGGTCGCCGAGCCGCAGCAGACCCGGCGTGGTGCCGTCGGTCAGCAGCGGCACGTTGAGGGTGCCCACGTCGATGTTGAGCGCCTCGAGCAGTCCGACGTTCAGTCCGCCGAGCTCCGAGCCAGGGGCGGCCGGGTTGCTCGTCAGCGTGTGACCGAGCGCGGCGATGTCGAGTCCGCCGAGCAGTGCGGCCGGCAGCTGGATGATCTGCCCCTGCGCGACCGACGGATCGTTCGGATTCGCCGCGTCCAGCGCATTCGCCGCTGTCGGCACCAGTGCACTTGCGAGGATCACCGCGCCGACGGTGACGCCGGCGATGCTTCCTCCTGCTGCTCTGCGTCGCCGCAGAGTCCTCTCCTGCAATTCCATTCGCTACTCCCGTGTGATGCGATCTTCCGCGTCACATGGCCCCCCCACGGGTCGACGTCAGTCGGCCGAGCGATGTTGAGGACAGTTCTACGGGATACGGGACGCGTTGTCCAGCATTCGTCCAGAGAACTTTTCAGCCATCGTCATCGTCCGAGACACTTCGCCATCGGCCGACATCGGACCCGCGATCGAGGGTTCGCCGACACGACGAAACGCCCCGCGGCCGAAGCCGTCGAGGCGTTTCGCGAATGCCCTCGGGTGTTACAGCGAGAGCCCGTGACCGAAGCGGAACAGCGGGTCGGTCGTGTCGAACGGGACGTCGGGACGCGAGGCCTCGACAGCCGCCATCGAGCGCGGCAGGTCGAAGGGCAGTCGACCCTGCGCGGGGAACGCACCGCTGAGCACGTCCAGCAGCGCCGTCCCGGAAGCACCCCAGTTCACCGTGATCGCAGCCGCCACCTCGGCGAGCGGCGTCAAGATCGGCGGGCGATCGGCGAGCACGTCGACCACTGTGGGCACGACGGCCGCGACCTCGCCGACATGGGCGATCACGTCATCCGGGAAGTCGAGGGAACCGGCGTGGAAGAAGTTCTCGAACATGGTCGCGCGCTCCTCGAATGGAGCCTGCAGCCGGATGATCGCCAGATCGGCTTCCGACGGCGTCTCGACGACGTCGGCGAACTTTTCAGCCACGGCGACGTCGATGCCCTCGACGTAGAGCTTCGCCCCTCGGGCGAAGGGCAGCGCGCCGTCGTTCGCGAGCACCGTGATCGACGCGCGCTGGGCATCCTCCCCCGCGGCACGGAAGTCGGCACGACCCACGATCTCGTCGGCGGCGTCCTCGTCGACGTAAGGGTTCTCGAACAGTCCGAGCTCGAACTTCTCGCGCAGGATGCGTCGTGCGGAGATGTCCAGCCGGGCCTCGGTGATCTCACCGTCGGCGATGAGCTCGAGCAGCAGCTCCGGGTTCGCCTCACCGCCGAATTGATCGACGCCCGCATCGAGCACCTTCTTCATCCGCTCGCGAGGCGTGAGGTCTTCCACGCCCCAGGCACGCGCCGGGAACGGCTGCCCGAAGATCTCGGAGTCGCTGATCAGGCCCCAATCGGTGCACACCAGACCGTCGAAGCCGTAGCGCTCGCGGAGCAGACCCGTGATCACCGACTTGTTGAAGCCGAAACCCACCTCCTCGTACTCCGTGCCGACGGGCATCCCGTAATACGGCATCATCTGCCGGGTACCCGCGGCGAGCGCGTCTTCGAACGGCTTCAGGTGAAGCTCGAACTCGCCGCCAGGATAGACCTGCTCGCGGCCGTACGGGAAGTGCGGATCCTCGCCGTCCTTCTGGGGGCCGCCGCCGGGGAAGTGCTTCGTCATGGTCGATACCGAGCCAGGCCCGAACGACTTCCCCTGGAAGCCGCGGATGTAGGCCGCGCCGAGCTTTCCCGACAGCTCGGCGTCTTCGCCGAACGTCGCCGTCTGGCGCGCCCAGCGCGGCTCGGTCGCGAGGTCGACCTGCGGGTGCAGTGCCACGCGCAGACCGACGGCCGTGTACTCCTGGCGGGCGATGTCGGCGAAGCGCTCGACGAGCTCCTCGTCGCGGGTGGCCGCGAGGCCGAGCGTCTCCGGCCACTGCGAGAAGGGCCCTGCCAGGATCGACGCTCCCGGATTCTCGCTGAACGAGTGCCGGGGGTCGGTGGAGAGCGTGACCGGGATGCCGAGGCGCGTGGACGCCGCGAGCCGCTGCAGGGCGTTCTGCCACGCGGCGATCTCCCGGCCGGTGGGCGCGGCACCCAGCAGGTTGAAGTGCGTCATCTGCTTGGACTCGAGGAACTCGCGGGCCGACGGCGTCGCGAACACCGGGTTGGGCTCCTCGAGGTCGCCGATCGCGATCATGGTGTGGAAGAAGAGCCCTGCCTTCTCCTCGATGGTCATGGCATCGAGCAGCAGCTGCACCCGCTCGTCGACCGAGAGATCGGTGTCGAGCCAGGGGCGCGCGATGGTGGTCTCTGTCATGGTCACTTAACTCCCTTGATGCGGTAGACGAGCACGGCACCGGCCAGCGCGACGACCGCACCGAACAGGTACCACGTGGTGTAGCCGCCCAGCGGCGTGGCCGCCCCGATGGCGATGATGCCCGGCGCGATCGCGGGGGCGATCGACTGCGGCAGCGCGTTGGCGATGTTCAGCACCCCGAGGTCCTTCGCCACGTCGTCCGGGTTGGGCAGCACCTCGGTGGCGAGGGCGAGGTCGACCGAGAGGAACGATCCGGCCCCGAGCCCGATGATGGCCTGGGCGATGATGACGGTCGTGATATCGGGGGCGATGGCGAGGATGACCAGGCCGACCACCATGATCACACCGGCGACGGCGACGAAGGGACGGCGCTTGCCGATCTTGTCGGAGAGGAAGCCGCCGAGCGGGGAGGAGATCGCCATCGCCGCCATCGAGGCGAGGTTGGCCGCGAGGATGACGCCCACCGCACCCTGCTCGTCGAGGCCGAACTTGGTGACGAGGTACAGCGGCAGGAAGGTGGCGATGCCGGCATAGCCGAACATCACGAAGAACTTGGTGAGCCAGGTCCAGCCGAAGTCGGGGTGCTTGCGCGGGTTGAACACGAACGAGCCGAAGAACATCCCGATCGTGAACTTCTCGGCGGGCTTCTCGGTGAGGCGGCGGTCCTTCAGGATCAGGACGAAGATGATCACCAGGATCAGTGCGATCACGCCCGGCACGACGAAGCGCTCGAAGTCGCCGGGCAGGAAGTTCACCAGGAAGCTGCCGGCGAGGATGCCGATCGGGGTGGTGATGCCGATGATGCCCGACACCTTGCCGCGGCTCGTGACCGGCACCTGGTCGGGCAGGGTCGCGTTCGCCGCCGCGAGCACGGCGTTCATCGCGGTCTGCACGAGGCACCAGGCGAGCAGGACCATCCAGACGGAGTTCGCGGACCCGATGAGGAAGAACCCGCCGAGGCCGACGACGGCACCACCCAGGATCCACGGACGACGCATGCCCCAGCGCGAGGTCGTGCGGTCGGAGAGCCTGCCGACGAGGGGGTTCGCCACGAGGGCGAAGATCGCACCGACGCCCATCACGAGTCCGAGGCTTCCCTCGGTGTTGACGGGGTCGATGTGCTGGATCTTGAACGCCATGGACACCATCACCGGGGTGAGAAGCGCCAGGAAGACACCGAAGTTCACCGCGGCGAGGCCGGGGGTGTAGCCGCGCGGAGTCTTGGGCGGCGTGGTCCCTGGGGCCTTGAATCCCGTGGTGCCCACCGCGGCCGCGTTGGCGGCGGATGACAGCTCTGTCATGACAGTCCTTTCGATTCACCGCACATCTTCGGGCGATGCGGTTCTGGCATGACAGTACACCAATCTCGACCGATTGGTAAGTCAAACCAGACCGATTGGTAATGAACGAGGATAGAGTGATGACGGAGGATGCGATGACGATGACGGCGACCGGCACCCGTCACTCGCGCGCCGTCGCGACGAGGCAGCGCATCCTCACCGCCGCGCACGATCTGTTCGTGACCCGCGGTTACCGATCCACGTCGCTGCGCGACATCGCCGCAGCCGCCTCCGTCAGCCACCCGGGCCTGCTCGGGCACTTCGCCTCGAAGGACGATCTGCTCGGAGAGGTGGTCGCCGGGCTCGAAGCCGAGAACGAGTCCGTGTTCAGCGCGATCTCGGCCGCATCCGAACCGGGCGAGCTGGTCTTCGCCGGCATCGCCGAGCGCAATGCGCGCACCGCCGGCTACCTCGAGCTGTTCGCGGCCCTCACCGGGGAGGCCTCGGCGCCGGACCACCCCGCGCACGAGCGGATGCGCGAGCGCTACTGCCGGATCCGCGCACTCAGCAACGACGTGCTCGAGGATGCCCAGTACCACGGGGTGGTCGCCGCCGACCGCGATGTCGACGGCGAGGCCGTCCGGCACACGGCGGGGTGGGACGGGCTGCAGCTGCTCTCGCAGTACCTGCCCGATCGGGTGGA
>NZ_QOAY01000054.1:0-221 GCF_003314775.1 Microbacterium sp. H6
CGCATGAGTGCGTGGAGGCGGGGGAGGCCGCGAAGTCCTGCCGTGGCCGCGGCGATGCGCTCCTCGGTGCGCCGGGTCACCTCGGCCGCGGCTGCGCGCACGACCTCGTCGAAGCCGTCGAAGTAGTGCCAGAGTGCACCCGTCGCGACGCCCAGCTCCTTCGCGACCGCCCGCGATGACACGCTCTCGTGTCCGTCGCGAGCGGCGACGGCGAGCAGCGC
>NZ_QOAY01000041.1:0-7819 GCF_003314775.1 Microbacterium sp. H6
ATCGCCGTCTTCTACCTCTGGCCGACCGTCCGCACGCTCATCATCTCGTTCACGAAGTCCGGCCCGTTCGGAGGGGCCGAGTGGGTGGGCCTCGACAACTACACGCGCCTGTTCCAGGACCCCGAGCTGATCGGAGCCCTGCGCAACACCGCGATCTACACGGTCATCGCGCTCATCGGCATCCCGCTCGCCGTGGGCATCGCCGCCCTGCTGAACACCACGGGGCTCAAGGGCCGCAGCGCCTATCGCACGCTGTACTTCATCCCCGTGGTCACCATGCCCGCGGCGATCGCGCTGGTCTGGCGAATGATCTACAACGGCGATTACGGCGTGCTGAACGCCGCGCTCGCCGCCGTCGGCATCGAGGGGCGCAGCTGGCTCACCGATCCGAACACGGCCCTGATCGCGATCGCCGTCGTCGGCATCTGGGCGGGACTCGGCACGAACATCGTCATCTTCCTCGCCGGGCTCCAGGGCATCCCCGACACGATCATGGAGGCGGCTGACCTGGATGGCGCCGGTCCCGTGCGCAAGTTCTTCTCCATCACGATCCCACTGCTGTCGCCGTCGATCTTCTTCGTCAGCGTCATCAGCGTGATCGGGGCGCTGCAGGTGTTCGACCTGATCTACATGATGCTCGGACGCAGCAATCCCGCGATGCCGAACACCCGCACCGTCGTCTACCTCTTCTACGAAGCGGGGTTCCTCGACAACGACCGCGGCTATGCGGCCGCCGTGGCCTTCCTGCTGCTGGTGATCATCCTGATCCTCACGATCGTGCAGTTCCGTCTGCAGAAGAAGTGGGTGCACTATGAGTGACGTTTCCCTCGACACACGCGCCATCGTGGGCGCGAAGCCCGCGCGCTCCGGGGCGGGGAAGCCCAAGAACCGCGGTCTCTGGATCGTGCACCTCGTGCTCCTCGTCGGCGCAGTGCTGATGGTCTTCCCGTTCGTCTGGCAGCTGCTCACCTCGTTCAAGACGCTGTCCGACTCGGTGCAGGTGCCGCCGTCGTTCCTGCCGCGCGAGTGGGTGTTCACCAACTTCGCTGAGGTGTTCGACTCGATGCCGTTCGCGCAGATGTTCCTGAACTCCGTGTGGCTCACGGTCGGGCGCACGGTGGGTCAGGTGGTGCTCTGCACCATGGCGGGCTATGCGTTCGCGCGCATCCCGTTCCCCGGCCGCAACGCCCTGTTCGTGGTGTTCCTCTCGGTGCTGATGGTGCCGTCACAGCTGTACCTGCTGCCGCAGTACGAGATCATCCAGTCGCTCGGCTGGCTCAACACGCTGCAGGCGCTCATCGTGCCCGGCATCTTCAGCGCTTTCGGGACCTTCCTGATGCGACAGTTCTTCATGTCGATGCCCGCCGAGCTCGAGGAAGCCGCACGCATCGACGGCGCGAATCCGTGGCAGACCTTCTGGCGCATCATGGTTCCGCTCGCGAAGCCTGGCATCATCGCACTTGTGGTGTTCACTGTGCTGTGGTCCTGGAACGATCTGCTCTGGCCGTTGATCGTGACGACCGATCCCGCCAAGATGCCGCTGTCGGTGGGCCTGTCGCAGCTGGTCGGCATCCACGGCACGGACTATCCGGTGCTGATGGCGGGCGCGCTGCTGGCGACGCTGCCGATGCTGGTGACCTTCATGGTGCTGCAGCGACAGTTCATCCAGGGCATCGCGTTCAGCGGATCGAAGGGCTGAGACATGGCGAAGAGCGAGCACCAGGCGCCCCGAAGGCCGACGCTGCGGATGGTCGCCGAACGGGCGGGAGTGTCGACGGCGACGGTGTCTTACGTGTTCTCCGGTCGGTCGGGGACGAACGGGGCCGGTGTCGCCGAAGCCACGGCGGCGCGGGTGCTGGCGGCCGCCGACGAGCTGAACTACCGACCGAACAGCGCGGCCCGGGCGATCCGCACCGGACGCAGCGGCATGGTGCAGCTCTCGCTGCACATGCTGAGCGACCCGTGGTCCCTGGCGGTGGCCGATGCCGTGAACGCCGAGGCGAACAGGCACGGGCTCACCACGCTGATCCTCGCCGACGGCGACTGGCACGCGGCCCTCGACCGGGTCGAGAGCGACGTAGCCTACCTCGACGGCGTGGGTCTCGACGATGCGGCGCGGAAGAACCTCGCCGACCTCGTGCGCCGCGGACAGCGCCTCGTGGTGTTCTCCGAGCATCTCGACCCGGACGGCTTCGACGTCATCCGCTCCGACGCGATCCCCGGTTGCGAGATCGCGATGGATCATCTGCTGGAGACGCACACCGCGATCGGGTGCATCGCCGCGGAGGGGGCGGTGCGCCTCGCCGACGAGCAGATCACCCGCTACACGCCGTATGTCGAGAAGCTCGCTGCCGCCGGCATCGTTCCCGATCCTGCGTGGACGGTGACCTACGCCGACACCCAGGCGAGCGCCTTCACCGCTGCGGTCGAGCTGCTGTCCGGCGAGAACCGGCCGCATGCCGTGTACGCCACGACCGACTTCGCAGCGATCGCCACGATCAATGCCGCGCACATGCTCGGCCTCCGCGTGCCGCACGATGTCGCGGTGGTGGGGGTCGGCAACACCCCGGACGCCCGCCTGATCGCGCCGACCCTCACGACCGTCGGTCCGACCGACTTCTACGAGCGGCAGGCGCGCATCATCGTCGACCGCGCCCTCGAGACCGACCCCACACCGGGGCGCCTGCACGACTTCGCGTGGACGCTCTTCCCCGGCGGCTCGACCGACCTCGACGCCCCCGCACCGCGGGCCCGTTGACCCTCGGCATCCCGCAAAGACTCATCACACAGAAGGACCATCGTGGATCTCCAGATCGGCATCATCGGCTTCGGCGCGCGCTCGACACTCCAGGAAGAGGTGCATCGACCGGGGCACGGCTCGCGCATCTCCGCCGTGTGCGACCTCGCCCCGCGTGCCCGGGAGGACGCCCGCCTGCTCGTGCCGGACGCGCTCATCACCGACTCGCTCGACGAGCTGCTCTCCTCGGGCGTCGACGCCGTCATGGTGCTCACCCCCGACGACACGCACGCCGCGCTCAGCATCCGCGCGCTCGAAGCCGGCGTGCCGGTGTTCTGCGAGAAACCCCTCGCGATCGACCTCGCCGACGCCGACCGCATGCTCGAGACCGCACGCCGTACCGGCACCGGGCTCTACATCGGCCACAACATGCGGCACATGCCCGTCATCACACTGATGCGCGGGCTGATCCAGAGCGGCCGCATCGGTCAGGTCAAGGCCGTCTGGGTGCGCCACTTCGTCGGGCACGGCGGCGACTTCTACTTCAAGGACTGGCACGCCGACCGTCGCCGCACCACCGGGCTGCTGCTGCAGAAGGGCGCCCACGACATCGACATCATCCACTGGCTCGCCGGCGCCTACAGCGAGCGTGTCTCGGCGATGGGCGCGCTCAGCGTGTACGGCGACATCACCGACCGGCGTGACCGCACCGGCGAGCGGATGCCGGACTGGTTCAGCATGGACAACTGGCCGCCGACCGCGCTGACGGGACTGCACCCGGTGGTGGACGTCGAGGACATCTCGATGGTGAACATGCAGCTGGAGGGCGGGATCTTCGCGTCATACCAGCAGTGTCATTTCACGCCCGACTACTGGCGCAACTACACCGTGATCGGCACCGAGGGTCGCATCGAGAACTTCGGCGACGTGGCCGGCAGTGAGGTCAAGCTGTGGAATCGGCGTCATGCCGGAGCGGCGGCGGCCGACGAGACCTTCATCGTCCCGGAGGTGCCAGACGCCGGGCACGACGGTGCGGACGCCCTGCTCGTCGCGGAGTTCCTGCGCTTCGTGCGGCACGGCGGACTAACCGAGACGTCGCCCGTCGCGGCCCGCGAGGCCGTCGCCGCCGGCATCCTCGCCACCGCGTCGCTGCGTGGCGACGGATCGGCGATCGAGGTTCCGCCGTTGGATCCCGAGCTCGTCGCCTACTTCGAGCGCGGGCAGGTCGAGGCCGCGCTGGTCTGAACCCACCCGTCTTCGAATCGCGCAACGGGGGGCATCGGCAGCTCGGATCGAACCATGTGCGCGATTCGAAACGCTGGGGCGACGCCGCCTCCCAGCGTCTTCACAATCCTGAAATGTACAAACGTACATGTACGGATGTCCAAGGGGGCGGGATGAAGCACGGGGAGCGTCGGCGACGTGACCCTGAGGCGCGCCGTCGGGAGATCGTGACCGCGACCGCCGAGCTCATCGTCGAGGTGGGTGCCGAAGCGGTCACACACCGTATGGTGGCCGCGCGTGCCGGGGTGCCTCTCGGGGCGACGACGCAGTACTTCGACACCCTCGACGACCTCAGGGCTGCCGCGTTCCGCGCCCTCGCGGAAGAGGTCGATGCCCGCCTCGACGGAGTGCGTCAGACCATCGCCGAACGCGGCGACACGCCCGACGTCATCGCTGCCCTCGTGTTCGAGAGCATGGACGACCATCACGCCGTGCAGGCCGACCGTGCGGTGGTCACCGCCGCCGTGCACGACCCCCGCCTGCGCGATCTCGCTCGTCATCTGTCGGACCGCCTGGTCGATCTGCTCACGCCCACCTATGGCGAAGACCGTGCCAGAGCGGCGATGATCTTCATCGACGGCGTCATGTGGAGCACGCAGATCCGCGACGACCGCCTTGCCCAGTCCTTCATCGAGTCCGCACTGGCGCGGATCCTCGGAGATTCCGTCTCCACCCCCTCCGCAGCGACAGCCACACCCTGACACCGAGGAAACCGCCTTGTCGAAACTCGCCATCCTGAGCCTCAAGAACCGCGCGCTCATCGCGCTGATCACCATCGTCGCGGCGGTGTTCGGCGGCCTCGCGCTCACGAACCTCAAGCAGGAGCTCATCCCCTCGCTCGAGCTGCCGGCGCTCGTCGTCATGACGACCTACCCCGGCGCATCGCCCGAGGTCGTCGAGAACGACGTGTCCACCCCGGTGGAAGCGGCGATCCAGGGCGTCCCCGGCCTGGAGTCGACGACGGCGACGAGCACCACGAACGCGTCGATCGTGCAGGCGATGTTCGCCTACGGCACGAACCTCGCCACGGCAGAGCAGAAGATCCAGCAGGCGATCAACCGCATCTCGTCCCAGCTGCCGGAGGATGTGACGCCGCAGGTGCTGTCGGTCTCCATCGACGACTTCCCCGTGATCCAGGTGGCCGTCACCGGGTTCGAGGACGCGGACAACGCCCAGGCCCAGCTCGAATCCGTCGCGATCCCCGAACTCGAAGACGTCGACGGCGTCAACGCGGCCGAGATCGTGGGCGGGGTCGGTCAGCGCATCAGCATCACGCCCGACGTGGCGAAGCTCGCTGCTGCCGGCCAGAGCACCTCGGCGATCAACGACGCACTCGACCAGAACGGCACGCTGTTCCCCGGTGGCGACATCACCGAGAACGGTCAGACGCTGACGGTGCAGACGGGCGCGAAGATCACCTCGGTCGAGGAGATCGCCGCCCTTCCGCTGGTGGGCAGCGACGTCACGATCGGCGATGTCGCGACGGTCGTGCAGGAGTCCGATCCCGTCACCTCCATCTCCCGTGTCGACGGCAAGGATGCGCTGTCGATCTCGATCACGAAGCTCCCGGCCGCGAACACCGTGGAGGTGTCCAACGGCGTGATCGCCGCGCTCGACACGATCGGCGACGCCTTCCCGGACGCGACCTTCACGGTGATCTTCGACCAGGCGCCGTTCATCGTGCAGTCGATCGAGACGCTCGCCACCGAGGGAATGCTCGGCCTGGTGTTCGCGGTGCTCGTGATCCTCGTCTTCCTGATGTCGGTGCGCTCCACCCTCGTCACCGCGATCTCGATCCCCACCAGCGTGCTCATCACCTTCATCGGGCTGCAGGCGTTCGGCTACTCGCTGAACGTGCTCACCCTCGGTGCGCTCACGATCGCGATCGGTCGAGTGGTCGACGACTCCATCGTCGTGATCGAGAACATCAAACGTCACTACGTGGGCGATGCCGACAAGGGCGATGCGATCCGCCTCGCGGTGCGCGAGGTCGCGATGGCGATCACGGCGTCCACCATCACGACCGTGGCGGTCTTCCTGCCGATCGTCTTCGTCGGCGACATGGTCGGCGAGCTCTTCCGGCCGTTCGCGATGACCGTGACGATCGCGATGGTCGCCTCGCTCCTCGTAGCCCTGACGATCGTGCCGGTGCTCGCCTACTGGTTCCTCAAGCCGGGCAAGCCGTTGCTCGACGAGCACGGCGACGCGATCGACCCAGAGCACCCCGACGCTCCGCCGACGTGGCTGCAGCGGCAGTACCGGCCGATCCTGGGCTGGACGCTCAAGCACTCCGGTGTCACGGTGATCCTGGCGGTCGTCGTGCTCGGCGCCACGCTCGCCGCAGCGCCGCTGATGAAGGTCAACTTCCTCGGCGACTCCGGCCAGAACACCATGACGATCACACAGGACCTCGGCCCGACGGCGAGTCTGCAGGCCAAGTCGGATGCGGCGGTGGCAGTCGAAGACGCCCTGCTCGACATCGACGGCATCGAGCACGTACAGGCCTCGATCGGCACCAGCGGTTCGGCGCTCAGCGACGCCTTCTCGGGCGGTGCGGGCGTCACGTACTCGGTGCTCACCGATTCGAACGCCGATCAGGAGAAGCTCCGCGCGGATGTGCAGGATGCGATCGACGGCCTCGGTGACGAGGTCGGGGATGTCGCGGTCTCGGCCTCGGCCGGCTTCGGATCGAGCGACATCGAGATCACGGTCAGCGCCTCGGACTCGGACGACCTCCAGACGGCGACCACCGCGCTGGTCAAGGAACTCGACGGGAAGGACGGCGTCGGCCAGGTGAGCGACAACCTCGCCGCGTCGCTGCCGTACATCGCCGTCGTGGTCGACCGGGAAGCCGCCGCGCAACGAGGACTCTCGGAGGTCGCGGTCGGTGCCATCGTCTCGGGCACCATGCGCCCGCAGCAGGCCGGATCCGTCGAGATCGACGACACCGCGCTGACGGTCTACATCGTGACTCCGAACCCACCGACCACGGTCGATGCGCTCAAGCAGCTCACCATCCCGACGCCCGCCGGCATCGTGCAGCTGCAGGACATCGCGACCGTCGAGCAGCAGAACGGACCCACCTCGATCACCACGGAGCAGGGCCGTCGTACTGCGACGATCACCGTGCCGCCGGCGTCCGACAACCTCGCCACGGCCACGCAGTCGGTGAACACCGCGCTCGCGGCGGTCGACCTGCCCGACGGTGCATCCGCCGAGGTGGGCGGTGTCGCGTCCCAGCAGGCCGACTCGTTCTCGCAGCTGGGGCTGGCGATGCTCGCGGCGATCCTGATCGTCTACGTGGTCATGGTCGCGACCTTCAAGTCGCTGCGCCAGCCGCTGCTGCTGCTCATCTCGGTGCCGTTCGCGGCGACCGGGGCGATCCTGCTGCAGATCATCACGGGTGTGCCGCTCGGCGTCGCGTCGTTGATCGGCGTGCTGATGCTCATCGGCATCGTGGTGACGAACGCGATCGTGCTCGTCGACCTCGTGAACCAGTACCGGGAGAAGGGTCTGTCGACGATCGAGGCGGTCAAGGCCGGTGGGGAGAAGCGTCTGCGGCCGATCCTCATGACGGCGCTCGCGACGATCCTGGCTCTGACTCCGATGGCGCTCGGCATCACGGGCCACGGCGGCTTCATCTCGCAGCCCCTCGCGATCGTCGTGATCGGCGGCCTGATCTCGTCGACCGTGTTGACGCTGATCGTGCTGCCGACGCTGTACAACCTCGTCGAGGGTGCCAAGGAGCGCCGCGCTGCCCGCAAGGCCGGGGGCTCGGATGCCGGTGCGGCGCCCGCT
>NZ_QOAY01000124.1:0-8265 GCF_003314775.1 Microbacterium sp. H6
CGCACCCGGCGCCGGGCCGCTGAGGCGGCAGTCCACGAACTCGACCGGACCCGACCCGCGAGCCTTGACCCCGTCGATCCCGGTGATCGTGCAGTCCACGAAGCGCACAGGAGCCGTGACCGGGGTCTGCACGAGCACCTGGTCCTTCGGCAGCGCGAAGGTGGAGTCCGAGATCACGGTCGGTCGCGACGAGCGCTGCGACCGTTGTCCGATCGCCAGAAGTCCCGCAGTGCACCCTCGCACCTGGGCGCCGTCTGCGTTGATGGTCATGGACGCCTGCGGATCGAAGGTGGAGCGGCCGATCACGCGCACGTTCTCCAGCGTCAGATCGCTGATCTTGGTGCCGGCGACGAACCAGGAGCAGACGTGGTCGCGCACCGTGATGCGCTTGGCGGCGGTGCCCCACTGCGCGCCGGAGTTCGCGATGTCCATCAGACCCGAGTTGCCGATGAAGGTGAGGTCGTGCTCGTACTGCCCGTGCGTGGTGAACGGGTTGCCGCCCTGGTCGTCACCGTCGCCGTGGCAGTTCTCGACGATGCAGTAGGCGCTGGCGGTGAGGTCGTTCAGGTGCCGGGCGTTCGACGACGTGCAGTCGCTGACCCGTCCGTAGAGGCTGTAGATCTGCTGCGTGAGGTAGCCCGCGCCACCGTAGAACACGGTCGGCGGGTTCTCCACCGAGCAGCGTTCCGTGGTGAAGTGCGTGTTCCAGCGCCGCATGATCACGGGCCACCAGGTGCGGCTCGCGTGCACGTCGGCGACGTCGCAGTGGATCGCGTACTCGAAGGCGATCGGGTGGGAGCCGGTGAGCTCCCGAGAGTCGGGGAAGGAGCCGTCGGTGGGGCCGTCGAAGGGTCCGGCGCCGAGGAACCGCATGTTCGCGATGCGCACGCCAGCGACCGGTTCCATCTGCCGCCAGATGAGCTTCCGACCCTTGTCGAGCGGCCAGCCGTTGAGGTAGTCGATGCGGATATGGGTGCCGTCGATCTGCTGTGTCACCTGCACGAAGCGCTGGAGTTCGCGCTCGTCCGCCCCTCCGCCGGCGACGGGATCGCACTGCAGCGCCCACCAGGAGTCGACGGGGAACCGGGACGCATCGGGCACGGAGACCGCGTCGGTCAGCTCGGGCCAGGCGTCGGCCAGCGCATGCTCGACCACGACGTCCTTCGACACCCCGGTGAAGAACATCACGGCGCCGAACGGGTTATCGTGACTGTTCGGCTCGATGCCGTCGGTCGTGATGACGTGTCCGCCGAAGTCGATCTCGAGGTACGACCGGCTGAACCGGTGCCGCCGCTGGAACAGCAGGTCGGTGCTCGCCTCGATCCGGCGGATGCGGGGATCGTTCACCATCGCCGCGAGCGCATCGTCGGCCGCGGTCTCCGGTCCCGCGATGCCGAAGACCCGGAAGTCGACGGTGCCGTCGTGCTGCAGCAGCCAGCGGCTTCCCCGCTTGCCGGCGATGACCGTACCGCCGTTCGCTTCGATCTTCGCGTTCTCGGCGCCGACGTAGACGAGCAGCCCGGCGTCGCCCGGCGTGCGGTACCCCGCGACGATCGCGACCTCACCGTCGCGAGCTCGGAGGCGGGACAGCTCGGCGACGGACTCCGCTCGCGTGAGATCTTTCGCACCTGCCACGACGGGGGCCGCCTGTGCGGGCGCCGTCACGGCGAGGGAGCCGGCCGCACCGAGTGCGACCGCACCGAGTCCTGCCATGAGGGCACGGCGACTCGAGGAGCGCACGGTCTCCTCCGGCACCAGGGGAGTCCGCGCGGTCATGAGAGCTTCTTCTCGGCCAGCAGCACCTCAGCGGGAACCGTGAAGTCCGGTCGCCGGCTCAGCACGAACGCGATGGTCGCCCCGAGCAACGTGAGTGCGGAGATCAGCAGCAGCCCCCAGATCGCGGAGCCCGTGGTCTCACTGATCCACCCGATCGCATACGGCCCCGCGAAACCGGCGAGGTTGCCGACGGAGTTGATGAACGCGAGTCCGGCCGCGGCCGCCGTTCCCGTGAGCACCATGGGCGGCAGGCTCCAGAACAGCGGTGTCGTCGAGAACAGCGCCGACATGCCGACGCACAGGGCGGCGAGCGCGAGCACCGGTGTGCCCTGCGCCGCGACCGCGGCCATGAGCGAGAGAGCGGTGATCGACAGCGTGATGCCGATCTGCAGCGGGATGTTGCCCTGCTTCCTGGCGGCACGCTCCCACGGCAGCATGACCAGCGCCGCGCACAGGTTCGGCAGCGCGACGAGCCAGCCCGTCGTGGTGTTGGAGAAGTCGCCCATGCTCTTGACGATCGTCGGCAGCCACATGCCCAGCCCGTACGCACCGAACACGACGCCGAAGAACAGCACGATCAGGGTCCACAGACGCCCGTTGCTGAACACCTCGCGCAGGCGCAGGCGCCCGTGCTTCTGCTCGGTCGCCGCGGTCTCGACAGCCAGAGTGTCGGTGATCCAGCGCTGCTCCGTCTTGTCGAGCCAGCGCGCGTCCTGCGGGCGATCGGGCAGCCAGAAGAAGACCACGAAGGCGAGGAGCACGGCGGGGATGCCCTGCAGCAGGAAGACCAGCTGCCAGCCGTCGAGCCCCCACATCCCGTGGAGTTCGAGCATCCAACCCGACAGCGGTGCGGCGACGGCGTTCGCGATCGGGTTCGACAGCACGAACACGACCAGCACCTGGGTGCGGTATTGCCGGGGGAACCAGAGCGTGAGGTAGAGGAGCACCCCGGGGAAGAACCCGGCCTCGGCGATGCCCAGGATGAACCGCGCGATCGCGAACTGCGTGGCATCCTGCACGAACGCGGTGAGGGCGGCGACGAGCCCCCAGGAGACCATGATGCGGGCGATCCACTTGCGGGCGCCGAACCGCTCGAGCAGGAGGTTGCTCGGCACCTCGAAGAGCAGATAGCCGATGAAGAAGATGCCGGCGGCGAACCCGAAGGCGGCCTCGGTGATCTGCAGCGCGGCCGTCATCTCGAGCTTGGCGAACCCCGCGTTGTTGCGGTCCATGTAGGCCACGAGGTACAGCAGCCCGAGGAACGGGCCGAGGCGCCAGATGGCCTTCTTCATGGCGGAGGCTCCGACCTCCTCGGGTGTGCGCGTATCGGGGGCGGTTCGGGTCCCGGACATGACAACTCCTTCGTCATCGGTGGATAGGCTTGCTATAGCATCTAGCAAATCCGGCGCCGTGTCCACCCATCGACGAAATGCCATAGCATCGATCGAACGATTGCGCGCCCGCTCGACCAGACGGCACCGTGCATCGAGAAGGGCAACCGAATGCGCAGCGTCTCGGATCAGAACATCGCCGAACAGGTGGCAGACGAACTGCGCACGGCCATCCATTCGGGAGAACTCGCCCCCGGCGAGCGTCTGGTCGAACGCAAGCTCGCCGATCGACTCGGTGTCAGCCACATCCCCGTGCGCGAGGCCCTGACCCGGCTGGCGGAAGAGCGCCTCATCACACGGGAACCCCGCCGCGGTGCACGCGTCGCTCAGCTCAGCGCACAGGACCTCGAGGAGATCTCCAGCCTGCGGATCGTGCTCGAGCAGTTCATGGCCATCCGCGTGCAGGAACGGTGGAACCAGGAATCCGCTGCGCGGCTCGGGGCCATCATCCAGTCCATGGCCGACGCCGCCCCTGGCGACATCGCCGAGGTGCTGCGCCAGGATCGCCTCTTCCACGAGACGCTCGCCGACCTCGCCGAGCACCGATTCCTCGACGAGGTGAGCGGCCAGCTGCGCGGTCGCATCACGGGCTTCATCCAGGCGGCCAACTCCGCGCTCGATCCCGCCGAGCAGGAGGAGCATGTGCGCAGCCACCAGCAGATCGTCGATGCGATCGCGAGCGGCGACCCCGAACGGGCACGCACCGTGATCGCCGAGCATGTCACCAGGGCCGTGCAGCGCATCACGCCGTCCGTCTCGGCCGAGTGAGCCGCACCATGACACCGAAGACCATCGTCCTCACCGGAGCCTCCGACGGCATCGGCGCCGCCGCCGCGCGACAGCTCGCAGGACCCGCCCACCGCCTCATCCTGGTCGGCCGCTCCGCCGAGAAGACCCGTGCCGTCGCCGAGGAGACCGGAGCCGAGTGGTTCACCGCCGACTTCGCCCGGCTCGACGACGTGCGGGCGCTGGCCGGGAAGATCGCCGCCGCCGTGGGGGACACCGGCATCGACGTGCTGGCCAACAACGCGGGCGGCATCTTCGGCGATCGCACTCCGACCGTCGACGGCTTCGAGAAGACCATGCAGGTCAACCACCTGGCACCGTTCCTGCTCACGAACCTGCTGCTTCCGCGGCTGCTGCGGGCCGGAGGTGCGGTCATCAACACGTCGAGCATCGCCCATCGCCTGTTCGGGCACCTCGATGTCGACGACCTCGACAACACCCGCCGGTTCAGTCCGAACAAGGCTTACGGGGATGCGAAGCTCGCGAACGTGCTGTTCGCCAAGAGTCTGCACACGAAGTTCCACGCCGACGGACTGAGCGCCGTGGCGTTCCACCCCGGCACCGTGCAGACGAACTTCGCGTCGGACTCGTCGAGCATCATGCGGCTGCTCTACCGCACGCCACTCAAGCACCTCATGCTCATCGGTGCAGACAAAGGCGGCGCGACCCTGCGCTGGTTCATCGAGGGAACCCCCGATGAAACGTGGTTCTCCGGCGCCTACTACGACGAGCGTCAGCTGACCGCGAAGGTCAATCCGCAGGTGAACGACGCGGCTCTCGCCGAGGCGCTCTGGCAGCGCAGCGCCGAGCTCGTCGGCCTCCCCGCCGCTTAGGCCCGCCCCCTCGCCCGCGGGCGGGAATCACCCTTCTCGCACCCTGGTCCACGGAATCGCCATATACTTGCCATGGAAAGTAAGCCAGTGGTCGTGGAAAGGATGCGCCGTGGACCTGCATCGACTCTTCGATGATGTGATCCGCTTCGAGATGGAGATCTGGGAGGCGGTCGACCGACGTCTCCGCGCCGAGCATTCCCTGCCGCTGAGCTGGTTCGAGCCCATGCGGGCCATCGACAGGATCGAGAACTGCCGGGCCTCCGACATCGCGACCGAGCTCTCGATCACCGAGGGCGGTACCAGCAAGCTGGTCGCTCGCATCGAAGCAGCGGGCTACTGCGAGCGCACACCGAACCCCGACGACCGACGGGCCTCGTTCATCACGCTCACGCCGGCGGGCAAGGACATGTTGACGATCGCGACCGAGACCTTCGGCAGAGAGCTGGAGCCGTGGTTCCAGAGCGTCTTCGCTGCCGACCTTGAGCACTTCGCCACCACGCTCGCCACCCTTCGGGTGCGCAAGCCCGTACCGACGACAGGAGTCACCCCATGACCGAGATGATGCGCGCGATCGTGCTCGACACACCGGGCCCCGCGGAGGCGCTCACGATCCGAGAGCTGCCGATTCCGACACCGAGCGAGGGCTGGGTGCTGATCCAGGTGAAGGCGTTCGGCCTGAACCGCTCCGAGCTGCACACCCGGCTCGGCCTCGCGGAGGGCGTCACCTTCCCCCGCGTGCTCGGCATCGAGGCGACGGGCGTCGTCATCGACGCACCCGGTGGCGAATTCACCCCCGGGCAACAGGTCGTGGCGGTGATGGGCGGGATGGGACGCACCTACGACGGCGGATACGCCGAGTACACCTGCGTCCCCGCGACCCAGGTCATCGCTTTCCAGAGCAACCTCGACTGGGGCACCCTCGGCGCCGTTCCGGAGATGCTGCAGACCTCCTACGGATCGCTCACCGTGGGGCTCGATGCCCAGCCCGGCCAGTCGATCCTGATCCGCGGCGGCACCTCGTCGATCGGGATGGCGACCGCGGTGCTCGCGAAGCAGCGCGGAATGACGGTCTTCTCGACCACACGCAACCCGAACAGGGCCGACGCCCTCACCCGCATCGGCGTCGACCATGTGCTGATCGACGACGGCGACGTGCAGGCGCAGGTCAGAGCGATCCTGCCCGACGGCGTCGACACGGCCCTCGAGCTCGTCGGAACACCCACCCTGCCGGACACGCTCCGCTCGACCCGCGTACACGGCGTCGTCTGCTTCACCGGGATGCTCTCGAACCAGTGGACCGTGAAGGACTTCTACCCGATCGAGTACATTCCCCGCGGCGTGCGCCTCAGCGCCTACGGCGGAGGCGCGGCCGACCTGCCGCCGACCGTGCTCCAGGGCTTCCTCGACGCGGTCGCGGCCGGCGAGGCCACCGTGCCGATCGACCGGGTCTACGCGTTCGACCAGATCGCCGAGGCGCACACCGCGATGGAGCAGGGCACCGCCGTCGGCAAGCTCGTCGTACTCACCGGCCTCTGACCCGCCGGCGCCGCAGGCATCCGCGGCCCGCCGAGTGCACGGGTTCTCGCCGAGTGCACGGCTCCTTCACGTCGAGAAGCCGTGCACTCGGCAACATCCGGTGCACTCAGCGCTGGGTCGCGGGGCAGGTCGCAGGGGCAGGTCGCGGGTCCGGGTCAGACCACGAGGTTGGCCGTGTCCACCACGCGCGGGCTCTCCGTGGGGAAGGCAGTGCGAGTCACACCCGACTCGACGTTGCCGGTGTGAAGCAGCGTGGACGAGCCCCCGAACGCGGTGTCCGTCAGCTCCAGCGCTCCGCCCTCGAAGCGGTTGCCTACCGCGCGGTAGTGGTTGGTGCCCTTCGTGACCGAGACGTGCGTGGCCGAACCTTCGGCGCGGAAGGTGCTGTCGCTCAGCGTCAGGTGCAGCTCGCCGTCGCCGGTGCGTGCGACACCGATGCCGCCCTTGTTCGCGACGTCCGATCCCGCGATCTCGACTGCCTGACGCTCTGCCCTCGCTGCCGCGATACGCACGTTGCGGAGCGTCGCTCCCTCGAAGCGCAGGCGCTCCGACGACGACGCGATCGGCGCGGCATCGTCGGCCGCCGTGAGTGTCGAGCCGCGGAACGTGACCGCACCTGCACCCGCGATCTTCATGCCGCCGACCCGATCGAGCACGGTGTCGACGAACGTGACCGGCGTCTTCACCGTGGCGTTGGTGAGCTCGCCGGGGGCAACGAACGTGAAGTGCGAATCCGTGATGGTCGTCGGCCGTGCCGAGTTGTCCGAGGCCTGCGTGATGATGAGCGTGTCAGACGCGGTGCACCCCCGCAGCTGCGCGCCGTCGGCGTTGATCCACAGCATCCCCGAGCCCGCGAGCGACGGCTTTCCGATCACCTGCACATCTTCGAGGGTGAGGTCGGTGATGCGCACACGCGCGACGAACCACGAGCACACGTGCTTGCGCACGGTGATGCGCTTGGCCGCAGAACCCCAGGCTGCACCGGAGTTCGCGAACGTCATGAGTCCCGAGTTGCCGGTGTAGGTGAGGTCGTGCTCGTACTGCCCGTGCGTGACGAACGGACCCTGGTCATCACCGTCGCCGTGGCAGTTCTCGACCAGGCAGTAGGCGCTCGCGGTGAAGTCGTTCAGGTGCCGGGCGTTCGCGGTGTGGCAGTTGGCGACGTATCCGTACAGGCAATAGATCTGCTGCGTCAGGTAGCCGGCACCTCCCCAGGTGACCGAGGTCGGGTTCTTCAGCGTGCAGCTCACGGTCGAGTAGTACGTGTTCCAGCGCCGCTGGATGAGCGGCCAGAACGTGCCCGTGCCGTCGATGTGGTCGACGTCGCAGCGCACCGCGTACTCGAACGCCAGCGGGTGCGAGCCGGTGTACTCGTCGGTGCCGGTGCCGAGGAACTTCAGGTTCGAAACCGTCACGTCCTGCACCGGCACGACCCGTCGCCAGGTCATCGTGCGATCCTTACCGAGCGGCCAGCCGTTCTTGTAGTTGATGCGGATGTGCGTGCCGTCGACGATCTGCGTCACCTGCACCATCCGCTGCAGCTCGCGCTCCCAGCGACCCGACAGCGCGTTCACCTCGGCGGCATACCAGTCCCCGACCGCGAAGAACGAGGAGTCGGCGACCGGGAAGATGTCACCGAGGTCGGGCACGACCTCGCCGAGCTTGGCCTCCTGCACGGCATCGGTCACCTCGCCGCGGAAGAACATGACCGCTGCGAACGGATCGTCCTTGCCGGCGTTCTCGATGCCGACGGTGGTCATGAGGTGTCCGCCGAAATCGAAGGCGATGTTCGATCGGGAGAACTTGTGGCGACGGATGAAGTTGAGGGGGCTGTGCCCCTCGACGCGATGGATGCTCGCGTCGTTCACCATGGCGTCGAGGGCGTCGTCGGCGTTGACGCTCGCATCCATGATCCCGAACATCCGGAAGTCGACGACCCCGCC
>NZ_QOAY01000079.1:0-13806 GCF_003314775.1 Microbacterium sp. H6
CCCCTCGCCGGCGGGGCGAACTACGCCGCGGTCAAGGCTGCGAGCGAGGCCTGGGCGCGAGCGGTGGCCCAGGGCTACGCCAAGGCCGCACGCGAAGCCGACGAGCCCCTGCGCACGGCGTCCGTGGTGTTCCGCGCCAAGGCACTCGATCCCGATGCGCTGGCCGCCCGGATCGTCGCGCTGTGGGACGAGGACGCGACCGCGCTCAACGACCGGGTGCTGGACCTGGGCTGATCCCCGGCCTGGCACGGCACCGAGGCTCCCTCGATGCCGTCTCGATGCCCCCTGTCCGCTCCTGCGCGGCGGTCAGCGTCAGCGGGAATCCGGAGGCATCCCCGGAACCACGGGTGGAGCATCCGCCCCCTCCGGTTCCGGCGCGTCGATCTCCTGCTCGGGAGCCTCGGCGTAGAGCTCGGTGAGTTTGCGATAGGAGCGCGTGAAGAAGGCCAGCGTGGCGGCGACGACCATGATCAGTCCGGCGAACAGGCAGATCAGCGCGATGCCTCGCGCCTCGCCTTCTCCGAGCAGCCACCCCCACTGCTGCTGCCCCTGGGCGGTCCTCATGTAGGGGATGATCAGGAATTCGGCGATCGGGGCGATCAGGAAGGCCGTGAGCGGAGCCGCCGCCGCTTCCATCGCTGCGGCCACCCCGAACACACGCCCCTGACGCTGGAACGGCACGACCTTCTGGATCACGGTCTGCTCCGCGGCCTCGACCGGAGGCACCAGTGCCATGTACACCCACATGCCGACCACGTAGAGCGGCCACCACTCTCGCAGCATGAACACCGACCCGAGCAGTCCCATCGCGATGACCACGAGCAGCATCGTGCGCATGGGCTTGGGGCCGAGGCCGAACTTGGCCACCAGCCCGCCGCCGACGAGGAAGCCGGTCGAGGCGAAGGCCAAAGCGAACCCCCAGGTCTGGGCATCGAAGAGCGTGAGCCCGTAGGGGTCCATGAGCGCCATGTAGACGCCGCCGATGAGGTTGTTGAACGTGGAGAAGATGATCAGGGCGAACAGCCCGGGCGCCAGTCGGATGGCCTGCACGCTTCCCCGGAAGTCGAGGGCGCTGGAGGCGTTCGGGTCGGGCTCCGGAGCGCCCTCAGGGATGCGGATGAACAGCAGGTGCGCGAAGGTGAGCGCCATGGCGGCGATGGCGATCGCCAGGGTCCATCCCATGCCGAGGAAGCCGATCGACAATCCCGAGAACACACTGGTGACCAGGAAGGCGATGCCCTGCACCGTGCCGACCAGACCGTTCGCGTTCGCGCGCTTCTCCTCGGGGATGAGCAGGGTCACGGTCGTGGACAGCGCGATGTTGCGCAGCTGCTCGATCACGCCGCCGAACAGGATGATGCCGGAGAACAGCCAGAACCACGGCCCTCCCAGATCGAGCAGCGCCGCCTCGGGCTGCCAGAGGTAGAGCACCCCGGCGACGAGGAAGGAGACCGCGGAGATGATGCTCGAGATCACCATGACGGTGTGCTTGCGGTTGCGGTCGACGATCGTGCCGAACGCCATCGCGAAGAACGCGACGAACAGCATGTAGGCGCCGCCGATGATGCCCGTGGCCAGCACCGACTGCGTCTCGATGTAGACCCAGAACGTCAGCGCGAACCACAGGAAACTCGTCGTCACGTTCGCGATGAGCGTGTTGACGAGGACGTTGGCGAAGGCTCGCTTCGCTACGGTGCGCTCCATGGATTCGAGGGTAGAGCGGGGCGGGGACATCCGGTAGGGCGATTAGGCTTGAGCGGTGAGCATCCAGCATGACCCCGCGATCCGGGGCTTCGCCAGTGACAACTACTCCGGTATCCACCCCGACGTCCTCGCGGCCATCGCCGCGGCGAACGGAGGCCACCAGAGCGCCTACGGCGAGGACGCGTACACCGCGCGCCTGCAGGAGGTCTTCCAGGAGCACTTCGGCGAGGGCGTGCAGGCGTTCCCGGTGTTCAACGGCACCGGCGCGAACGTCACCGGCCTGCAGTCCATGCTGCCGCGTTGGGGGGCGGTGATCGCCGCTTCGACCGCCCACATCAACGTCGACGAGGCCGCGGCCCCGGAGAAGATCGGCGGCTTCAAGCTGCTGACCGTCCCCACCGACGACGGCAAGCTCACGCCCGAGCTGATCGACCGCGAAGCCTGGGGCTGGGGCGACGAGCACCGCGCACAGCCGCTGGTCGTCTCGATCACCCAGACCACCGAGCTCGGCACGCTGTACACGGCCGAGGAGATCCGCACGATCGCCGACCACGCGCACGAGCGCGGCATGAAGCTGCACCTCGACGGTGCGCGCCTCTCGAACGCGGCAGCGGCCCTCGACCTGCCGCTGCGTGCGTTCACCCGCGACGCCGGCGTCGATGTGCTGACCTTCGGCGGCACCAAGAACGGCGCCATGCTCGGCGAGGCCATCGTCGTGCTGAACCCCGACGCCGCCGACGGCCTGAAGTACTCGCGCAAGTTCAACATGCAGCTGTCGTCGAAGATGCGGTTCGTGTCGGCGCAGCTGATCGCTCTGCTCGAGACCGACCTGTGGCTGCGCAACGCGAAGCACGCGAACGCCATGGCGGCGCGTCTGCGTTCGGAGATCGAGGCGGGCATCGCCGACGGCTCCATCCGCGGCGTCGACTTCACCCAGCCGACGCAGTCCAACGGCGTCTTCGCCACGCTCCCGGACGGCGTCGCCGACCGGCTGCGCGACTCGTTCCGCTTCTACGACTGGGACGCGGCGCGCAAGGAGGTGCGCTGGATGTGCGGTTTCGACACCGAAGAAGCCGACGTCGACGCCTTCGTCGCCGAGCTCTCGCGCCTCACCACAGCCGGAGCCTGAGCACCGGAGGTATCAGCGCAGCAGACCGAGGCTCGCGAGAGCCTGGCGGATGAGAGTGCCTCGACCGTTCTCCATCTCGGCGGCGACCGCGTCGGACCCGGCGGCCTCCGGCGAGAACCAGGTGACCTCGAGCGCATCCTGCCGTGGCTCGCACGTGCCGGTCACCGGCACGACGAAGGCCAGCGACACCGCATGCTGCCTGTCGTCGTGGAAGGCACTCACGCCGGGGATCGGGAAGTACTCGGCCACGGTGAACGGCAGCGGCTGGGGCGGAAGCAGCGGGAAGGCCATCGGGCCCAGGTCGTTCTCGACGTGGCGGAAGAGGGCGTCGCGGATCGTCTCGCCGAAGCGGACGCGCCCGGAAACGATCGTGCGGGTCATCTCCCCCATCGGGGTGGAGCGCAGCAGGATGCCGATCTCGATCACCTGGCCGGAGCCGTCGGTGCGCACCGGGATCGCCTCCACATAGAGCAACGGCAGCCGACGCCGAGCCTCTTCGAGCTCGAACTCGCTCAACCAGCCGGGGTTCGCATCGGGCGCGGGGCGATTCGAATCCGGGAACTCGCCGAGACCGTCGTCGTCGGGTTCCGGATCAGGATCAGGTGTGCGGACCGCCATGTGTCCTTTCTACCAGCCGTCCCTCAGAACCGACACCGCGCCCGGCCGTGCACCTCGAGTGGACGGCCGCCGCGCGACGGCTGAGCAGACGATGAGGGTGGCCCCTGGCAGGATGACGGTGTGAGCGACAACCTGACGATCGACGACTCCGCGACCCGATGGTCGTCCACCGACCGCGCAGGGGCGCCTCTGCTGGTCCTCCTGCACGGTTACGGGGCGGACGAACACGACCTCTTCGGACTCATCCCCTACCTTCCCGAGGGCATCGCCGTGGCCTCCGTCGCCGCTCCGCTCGCCCCTCCGTGGCCCATGCCGGGGCGCTCCTGGTACCCGATCGAAGGACTCGACGGACGCAGCTCGGAGGCGGTCACCGCCGCGGCAGACGCCTTCCTGCGCTGGCTCGACTCCGCAGCCGCCGATGCCCCCTCGGTGGCGCTGCTCGGCTTCTCTCAGGGCGCGGCGGTGGCGCTGCAGGCCCTCCGTCTGGCTCCGGAACGCTTCGGCGCGGTGGCGGCGCTGAGCGGATACGCCGCACCGGGAGACCTTCCGAACGACGAGGCACTGGCCGAGCTGCGCCCACCGGTGTTCTGGGGTCGGGGCACGCACGACGACGTCATCCCGCCCGCGCTGGTCGACCACACGGCCCAATGGCTGCCGACGCACTCCGAGCTGTCCGGTCGGGTGTACACCGGACTCACGCACAGCATCTCGGAGGAGGAACTGACCGACGTGCACCGCTTCCTCACCAAGTGGGTCGAGGGGATCGCCGCGAGCTGATCAGCGCTCCGGCTCCTCGGACGCACCGGAGTCGTCACCAGGGCGCCCGTCGGTCTCGTCGCCGGCCTCGCGTTGGTCCCCATCCTCGCGCTCGCGGGAACCGGATCCGCCGCCCGAGGTGATGGCGACGGAGAGGGCGACGCCGATCGCCACTCCGATTCCGATTCCGAGGGCCCAGTTCTGCAGGGCGGCGCCCAGCGACGCCCCGATCGCCACTCCGAGCGCGAGCCCGACGCCCAGGCCCATACGCGAACGCGACTCCTGCGGACTCGGATCGTGATCTGCCATGCCTCCACGCTACGCACCGGTGGAGGCGACGGCATCCCCCGCGCGACGGACAATCCGACACGCCCGGGGTTGCGCGATCGCGACACGCCCGGGTATCGTCGGGGAGTCCTGTCCGCCGTGTCTGGAAGTCCTTTGATCTGATCCGTCGCCTCCGCGCTCATCTTTCCGCGCGCTGACCCGACGATCGCCGACTCCACGGCAGACCCACTCCTCCCCATCCCGTGACGCGTGTCACGGCCCGGCAGGGGCTCGGTGTCAGTGCACCCTCGCACTCGACAGGAGACACTCATGTCAACCCCCACAACTCTTCACGCCTCGGTCGTCCTCGACCGGCTCACCTTCACCTGGCCCGACGGCTCGATCGCGCTCGACGGCATCTCCGGGTCCTTCGGCTCGGGACGCACCGGGCTCGTCGGACGCAACGGCGCCGGCAAGTCCACGCTGCTGCGACTGATCGCCGGCGAGCTCGACTCCACCTCGGGCGTCGTCACCGCATCCGGCGAGGTCGCGTACCTTCCGCAGCAGCTGACACTCGATGTCGACCGCCGCGTCAGCGACCTCCTCGGGGTGTCCGAAGCCCTCGATGCCGTGCGGGCGATCGGCACGGGCGACGTCGACCCGGCCCACTTCGATGCGGTCGGGGACGACTGGGACATCGAAGCGCGCGCGGAGGCGTCGCTGGCCGAGGCCGGACTGGCCCCGGACTTCCTCGACCGCACGGTCGGCGAGCTCTCGGGAGGGGAGGCGGTGCTCGTCGCGATCGCCGGCATCCGTCTGCGCCGCGCGCCCATCACGGTCCTCGACGAGCCGACCAACAACCTCGACCGCGACGCCAGAGCGAAGCTCGCGGCGATGGTGCGCGCCTGGAAGGGCACGCTCATCGTCGTGAGCCACGACCTGTCTCTGCTCGAGCTGATGGACGACACCGCCGAGCTCTACGCCCAGACGCTGAGCGTGTTCGGCGGCCCGTACTCCGAGTGGCGGGCGTGGCTGGACGCCGAGCAGGATGCGGCGAAGCAAGCCGAGGTCACCGCCGCCCAGGTGCTCCGCAAGGAGAGACGTCAGCGTATCGAAGCCGAAGTGAAGCTCGCCCACCGCGCACGCACCGCGAAGAAGGCGGAGATCGATAAGCGCGTCCCGAAGATCGTGGCCCACGGGCGCAAGATGGCCGCTGAGGTCTCGGCGGGCCGACTGCGCACCGAGGTCGGAGCGAAGGAGGATGCGGCGCGGTCGCTCCTCGATGAAGCGGGGCGCCGTGTGCGCTCTGATGCATCGATGAAGATCGAACTGCCCGACCCGCAGGTGTCCCGCAGCCGCCGCATCGCGACGGTCGGCGATGACGAACGAGCCTGGGTGATCCAGGGTCCGGAGCGGGTCGCACTGATCGGCCGGAACGGGGCGGGCAAGACCACGCTGCTGGAGCGATTGGTCGCCGGCGGCTCGGCTCCGGATGAGCATCCGCTGCACGCCGAGGCCCACACCGACCTGATCGGCTACCTGCCGCAGCGGGTCGACGGACTCGACGAGCAGCGCTCGGTGTTCGAGAACATCGCCGCCGCAGCACCCCACGTGCCGGAGAAGGAGCTGCGCAACCGGCTCGCCCGGTTCCTCATCCGAGGAGCCACGGCCGAGCGCCCTGTGGCGTCCCTCTCCGGCGGTGAGCGGTTCCGCGTCGCGCTGGCGACGCTGCTGCTCGCCGACCCCGCACCGCACCTCGTGGTGCTCGACGAGCCGACGAACAACCTCGACCTCGACACGGTCGACCAGCTCGTCGAAGCCCTCCGCGCCTACCGAGGCGCCGTGCTCGTCGTGAGCCACGACGACGCATTCCTGCGTCGCCTCGACCTCGATCTGACGCTCGAGATCGACGGCGAAGGCGCACTGCAGGAGGTGACGCTGGAGCCGTGAGGCGGACCTGCGTCGTCGGGGAGGCGGCTCGCCGACGACGCACCCGTCAGACCAGACCGATCTCGTACGCGAGAATGACGGCCTGCACGCGGTCACGCAGATCGAGTTTCAGCAGCACCCTGCCGACATGGGTCTTCACAGTCGACTCGGACACGAAGAGGCTCTCACCGATCTCGGTGTTGTTGTACCCCTTGGCGATGGCGAGGAACACGTCGCGCTCCCGCTCGGTCAGCACGTCCAGGCGCGCATCGCCACGCTCCGCCTGTCGGGGCAGGCGTGTGGCGAACAGATCGAGCATCGACCGGGTGACACGCGGCGAGACCAGAGCATCACCGGCGGCGATCGCCCTGATCGCCGCCGTCAGCTGCGCGGGCGGAGTGTTCTTCAACAGGAAACCACTCGCTCCCGCACGAAGGCTCCCGAACGCGTACTCGTCGAGGTCGAAGGTCGTGAGCACCAGCACCCTGCTCGACGGAGTGCCCCTGACGATGCGCCTGGTCGCCTCGATGCCGTCCATCTCCGGCATCCGGATGTCCATCAGGATCACGTCGGGGCGCAGATCCGCGGCCGTGTGCACAGCCTCGGCTCCTGATGCTGCCTCGCCGACGACCTTCATGTCGTCTTCGGCGTCGAGCACCATCCTCATCCCTCGCCGGATCAACTCGTGATCGTCGACGATGAGCACCCGGATCGGGGTCGGTTCCTCGGTCATCGCTGGTCCTCCTGTTCGGGGATCTCCACCCGCACGCGCCATCCGCCGTCGGGCAGAGGTCCGGTCTGCACTGTTCCGCCGGCCAGCCGCGCCCGCTCACGCACGCCGACGAGCCCGCGACCGGACCCCACCGAGGCGGCGGGTGGTCCCGGCTGCCCGTCGTCGGTGACCTCGATCACGAGGACGTCGTCGCGGAAGTCGAGCAGCACCCGCACCTCACGCGGATCCTTCGCGTAGCGCAGCGCGTTCGTGAGCGCCTCCTGCACGATGCGGTGGATCGTGTTCTGCAGAGCGGGCGACGAAGGCGAACTCCCCTCCGTGCGCACCGACACGGGGAGCCCCGCCGTGCGGAAGGTCTCGACGAGCGGCACGAGCTCGGCAAGTCCCGGATTCGGTCGCAACGAACCGTCTTCTTCGCTCTCCGCCGTGTCGTCGCCCAGAGCACCGAGCAGCTGCCGCATCTCGACGAGCGACTGCCGCCCGATCTCGCCGATCTCCTGCACGGCGTCCCTCGACCGCTGCGGGTCCTTCTCGGCCAGGGCATCCGCACCGTCTGCGAGCGACACCATCACCGACACGCTGTGCGCCACGACATCGTGGATCTCGCGCGTGATCCTGGCGCGCTCGGCCAGAGTCGCGATCCGTGCCTGCTGGTCGCGTTCGCGCGCGAGCTGGTTGGCACGATCGAGGATCGCCCCGATGTACCGCCGCCGGTCACCCACGTTGACTCCGAGGAGGGCAGCGATCAGCATCACGGCGAGGAACAGCACGCTCGTGGGCACCGAGACGAAGAGACGTTCCGGATCGGGTTCGCGCAGCCAGTCCAGGGCAGGGAGGACGAGAACCCCTCCCACCACGGTGATGCCGAACGCGATCCAGCCGCTGCGATTCGACCGGTAGACGAACAGCGCGTAGACCGCGAGGCCGACCCCGAACGTCTCGACGACGGTGTCGGTGACGAACGCGACGACCGCACCCGCCCCGAACACCAGGTACGTGAGCCAGGGTCGATGGGAGCGCAACATCAGGGAGGCGGAGGTCACCACGCTCACGAACAGCGGGATCATGTACGGCCACGCGGGCGACCATACGCCGGAGGACAGCGGAGTGACCAGGGACCAGAACGCACTCACGACCAGGTAGCCGGCGGCGAGGAGCACGTCGAAGAGCCAGGGGTGCGTCTTCCAGAACCGCCCCAGCGCACCGGGAGGCCGAGGCAGACCCATCGCTCTGGCCTCTCCGGCGGCGACGGGTGCTGGCTCTCGCATGGGTCGACTCTACGCACCGCATCGTGGACTCCGTCAGCGAGAGACGACGAGGAGCGATGCGGTCGCGGTGCGACGCTCCCCCACCAGAGCGCCGGCCTTCTCCTTCGAGGCTCGCACCCACGTCTGTCTGCGCGCCGCACCTGCACGCTGGGCGAACGCGGTGTCCATCCCGAGGATCGCGAGCCAGCCCATGCCGATCGTGGTCGCGACGAGCTCGAGGATGCTGCCGATATCGGTGCGGAACTGCAGCAGCGAGAGGAGGCCACCGGCCGCCGCGATCACCGCGGTCGAGATACCCGCCACCAAGGAGAGGATCCGCAGTGTGCGCCTCCCCTCGACGAACGACACCTGGAGCATCGCGAACGCGGCCAGCGCGAAGGCGAGGACGGCGACGGTCGTGTGCACGAGGTCCTGCCAGGTGAAGGCCGGGCCGACGGGAAGCGGGCATCCCGTCGTGCATGTGACCTGGGAGGCCACCAGGAACAGCGCGGACGCCATCGCCACCGAGAAGGACGGCGTCCAGATGCTCAGCCAGGGCACCGTCGACCGCAGTCCGCGTGCCGTCCACGCGACCGAGAGACCACCCACGACGAGGAGCAGCAGGGCGAGCTCGAACCATCCGGCCGTCGGCTCTCCGTCGGCTCCGAGGCCGCTCACGTACAGGACCCGGTCGATGCTCAGACGGGCGACCCAGATGATGCTCAGAGCGGCGGCGACGAGCACGCTTCCGACAATCGAGGCGATGACACGGAGAGCGCTGGCGGCGGGGTGGGGAAGGGTGTTCTCGACGGGCATAGGGCGACGGTAAAAGCGCAGGCCACCCCGTCGCGTCGGCCCGAAGTGCCCACTGTCAGGGGTCGTCGTACCTCAGTACGAGACACCCTGCTCGTCAGCTTCGCCGGCGTGGGCCTCTGCCGCCTCCTCGGCGAGCGTGAGCAGGTGTCACGCCCGCCGACTCCGCATCGCCCGAGTGTGCGCGAGCGCGGGGTCTGCGGCGAGCGCCGTGTACTCCGCCGAGTCCCGCGGAACCAGAGCGACCCGACCCTCCGCGTCGTGGTGGACGCCCCATCCGTAGCGCTTTCCCAGCGGCGAGGAGCGCAGGCAGGGCTGTCCCTTCGAGAAGAACGACGCCCGTGCGGCACTGTCGTCCACGGCGATGCCGTTGCGCAGCGCATACGTCTCGAAGATCACGTCGTCGGAGGTGCGCGCGTAGGGCTGCTCGGCGATCAGACGGTAATGCATCGCCGCGATCGAGGGCTTCTCGGCGACCGGCGGCTCGGTCGCGTGCGCGATCGGGCAGTCGTCGGCGACCTCGATGAACGTGTCGACGTAGTTCGTGGTGTGCGCCATTCCCCCAGCATCCTCCCTCCCGCCGACATCGTCACGCCCCGATGTCTGCGGCCTCGACGATGATGGAGGGATGAGCGACGTGCTCGACCGCTTCACTCCCGCCACGCAGGACTGGTTCCGGGGGGCGTTCCCCGCGCCCACTCCCGCGCAGGCGGGTGCCTGGAACGCGATCTCCGCCGGCAAGCACGCCCTCGTGGTCGCCCCGACCGGATCGGGCAAGACGCTGTCCGCGTTCCTGTGGGCGATCGACAGCGTGTTCCGCGAGCGCATGGGCGAGACCACGCCGTCGGCGAAGGGCGAGCCCCGAACGCGCATCCTCTACATCTCCCCCCTGAAGGCGCTCGGCGTCGACGTCGAGCGCAATCTCCGCTCCCCGCTGATCGGCATCGGCCAGTCGGCCAGACGGCTCGGGGTGACGGCCCCTGCGGTCACCGTCGGGGTGCGCTCCGGCGACACGACATCGAGCGACCGGCGAAAGCTGGTGTCCGATCCGCCCGACATCCTCATCACGACCCCCGAGTCGCTGTATCTCATGCTCACGAGCCGCGCGGGCGAGACGCTGCGTGGCGTGCACACCGTGATCATCGACGAGGTGCATGCCGTCGCCGCCACCAAGCGCGGAGCGCACCTCGCCGTCAGCCTCGAACGGCTCGACGCCCTGCGCCGCGCGAACGGCGTCGAGACACCGGCTCAGCGCATCGGCCTCTCCGCCACGGTGCGGCCGATCGACGAGGTGGCCCGGTTCCTCGGCGGCTCTGCCCCGGTCGAGATCGTGGCACCTCCCGCCTCCAAGACCTTCGAGCTCGGTGTGGTCGTCCCGATGGACGACATGACGAATCCGCCTCCACCGCCCGGAGTTCCGGGAGACGCCGACGGAGCCGAATACTCCGAGGTCACCGGTTCGGTATGGCCGCACGTCGAGGAAGCGATCGTCGACCGCATCCTGCAGAACAACTCGACGATCGTGTTCGCCAATTCCCGTCGGCTGGCCGAGCGCCTCACCGGGCGACTGAACGAGATCTACTCCGAGCGGATCGGCGTGCCCCTCCCCGATACGACCGTGCCCGCCGCGATGATGGCCCAGGCCGGAGCCACCGCGGGGGCCGATCCCGTGCTCGCGAAGGCGCACCACGGATCGGTGTCGAAAGAGCAACGGGCACAGGTCGAAGAGGAGCTCAAGTCGGGAGTGCTGCGCTGCGTCGTGGCGACGAGCAGTCTCGAGCTCGGCATCGACATGGGTGCCGTCGACCTCGTGATCCAGGTCGAGGCTCCGCCGTCTGCGGCCTCGGGTCTGCAGCGGGTCGGCCGCGCCGGGCACCAGGTGGGCGAGATCAGCCGGGCGGCCCTCTTCCCGAAGCACCGCGGCGACGTGCTGCACACCGCGATCGTGACCGAGCGCATGCTGGCGGGCAAGATCGAGGCGATCCAGGTGCCGCGCAACCCGCTCGACATCCTCGCCCAGCAGACCGTCGCGGCGAGCGCGCTGGGAGCCATCGGCGTCGAGGAGTGGTTCGAGACCGTTCGCCGATCGGCGCCGTTCCAGGCGCTTCCGCGTTCGGCGTACGAGGCGACGCTCGATCTGCTGGCGGGCCGCTTCCCCTCGGACGAGTTCGCCGAACTGCGGCCACGCCTCGTGTGGGATCGTGACGCCGGCACGCTGACGGGAAGGCCGGGGGCACAACGCATCGCGGTGACCAGCGGCGGCACGATCCCCGATCGCGGCCTGTTCGGCGTGTTCGTCGCGGGCGAGACGACCGGCGCCAGGGTCGGCGAGCTCGACGAGGAGATGGTCTACGAGTCGCGGGTTGGCGATGTGTTCACGCTCGGCACGACGAGCTGGCGGATCGCCGAGATCACGCACGACCGCGTGAACGTGATCCCCGCTTACGGGCAGCCGGGCAAGGTGCCGTTCTGGCACGGCGACGGCATCGGTCGGCCGTTCGAACTGGGCGAGGCGCTGGGGGCTTTCTCGCGCGAGGTCTCGGCGGCGACGCCCGAGAAGGCGGCACAGCGGCTCATCGATGCGGGGCTCGACGAGCAGGCACGGACGAACCTCATGGCCCATCTGACCGAACAGCGCGAGGCGACGGGCACGCTCCCCACCGACCGCACCCTCACCGTCGAGCGCGGCCGCGACGAGGTCGGCGATTGGCGGGTGATCCTGCACTCGCCCTACGGGATGAAGGTGCACGCGCCCTGGGCCCTGGCGATCAACGCCCGGGTGCGCGAACGTCTCGGCGTCGAAGGATCGGCGGTCGCGAGCGACGACGGCATCATCGTGCGCATTCCCGATGCCGAGGCGGAGCCGCCCGGTGCCGAACTGTTCGTGTTCGACCCCGAGGAGCTGGAACTCCTGGTCACCCAGGAGGTCGGCGGCTCCGCGCTGTTCGCCTCCCGCTTCCGCGAATGCGCGGCCAGGGCGCTGCTCATGCCCCGCATGAACCCGAACAAGCGCACACCGCTGTGGCAGCAGCGGCAGCGGTCGGCCCAACTGCTCGAGGTCGCCAGGCGTCATCCGACGTTCCCGGTGATCCTGGAGACCCTGCGCGAGGTGCTGCAGGATGTCTACGATCTGCCGTCGCTGCGCAAGCTCGCGACATCGATCGCCGACCGACGCATCCGCCTGGTCGAGACCGAGCCGGGCCAGCCGTCGCCGTACGCCCGCGACCTGCTGTTCGGCTACGTGGGCGCGTTCATGTACGAAGGAGACTCTCCGCTCGCCGAACGGAGGGCGGCCGCGCTCTCGGTCGACCCCGCTCTGCTCGGGGAGCTGCTGGGCACGGTCGAACTGCGGGAACTGCTCGACCCCGACGTGATCGCGCAGTTCGAACGCGAGGCCCAGCGTCTCGATCCCGACCGCCGCGCACGAGGCCTCGAGGGCGTCGCGGACCTGCTCCGGATGCTCGGCCCGCTCGACGCCGAAGAGGTCGCTGCGCGCCTCGACCCCGAATCGACAGCAGGTGCCTCGGCAGCCGCTCTGCTGGACGACCTCGTCACCGCGCGACGGGCGATCCCCGTCACGATCGCCGGGGAGACCAGGGTGGCAGCGATCGAGGATGCCGGTCGGCTGCGCGATGCGCTCGGCGCAGCGCTGCCCACGGGAATCCCGGTGGCGTTCCTCGAACCGGTCGCGGATCCGCTCGGCGACCTCGTGGCTCGCCATGCCCGCACGCACGGGCCGTTCACGACAGATGCCGTCGCCTCCCGATTCGGGCTCGGTGCCGCCGTCGCGCGGCACACGCTGCAGCGGCTCGAGACGGCAGGACGGCTCACGAGCGGGTACTTCCTGCCCGAGGCGGCAGGCAGCGGCGACGCGGTCGAGTGGTGCGACTCCGAGGTGCTGCGTCGGCTCCGGATGCGCTCGCTGGCGGCCATCCGCGGTTCGGTCGAGCCGGTCTCTCCCGAGGCGTACGCACGGTTCCTCCCGGATTGGCAGCACATCGGTCGTCCGCTCGAAGGCGTCGACGGCGTGCTGAACGTGATCGAGCAGTTCGCCGGTGTACCGATCCCCGCGAGTGCGTGGGAGTCGCTGATCCTGCCCTCCCGCGTGCGCGACTACTCCCCGGCGATGCTCGACGAACTGACGGCATCGGGCGAGGTCATCTGGTCCGGACACGGCACCCTCCCGGGACGGGACGGCTGGGTGTCGCTGCATCCGTCCGACATCGCGCCCTTCACCCTCCCGGAGCGCGACACCGAGATCGCGTCCGACTCCCTGGAGTCGCGCATCCTCATCGCGCTCGACGTCGGGGGTGCCTACTTCGCCGGACAGCTGAAAGACATGGCGGCGGCCGAGAACGAGCAGTCGGTGCTCGAAGCGCTGTGGTCTCTGACCTGGGCGGGCTACGTCACCAACGACACCTTCGCCCCCATCCGCTCGCTCCTCACCGGCGGCTCGCAGGCGCACAAGGTCAAACGCCGTGCGCCCCGCGCCCGCACCTACCGCGGGGTGTCCTTCACCGGGACCGCGGCACCCCGCCCGCCCTCGATCGGCGGCCGCTGGTCGCTGCTGCCGGCGCTCGAGATCGATCCTGCCCGCCGGGCGACCGTCA
>NZ_QOAY01000190.1:0-230 GCF_003314775.1 Microbacterium sp. H6
CGATCGGCAACGTGTCGATCATCGGCAGCTCCGGCGAAGACGGCGCATCCACCGTCGTGGGCGCCGACAGCGCCAAGGCGCTGGCCTCGGTGTTCGACAGCGTCCACTCGGCTACGGGGCTCGACCTGGCCGGCATCATCCAGGGTCAGGCCGTGGGCCGCGGCTTCGGCGCAGGAGTCGCAGAGGCTTCGGCGGCCGCGCCCACGCCGCGCGTCGCGACGCCGACCACG
>NZ_QOAY01000170.1:0-233 GCF_003314775.1 Microbacterium sp. H6
CATCGTTGTCGGGAGTATTTTGATGACTCGTTTGGAGGTTTATATTTAAACTTCCCAACATTAGGGGGAGAAAACAAAAGTTGGCCAAGAGATTAGATGAATGATCATATTATTTTGATCCTTGCACTAAGCAATATGAGCTTGAAGTTCAAAAATATATAATTCATTATCTGCCAGACACTTTACTGACCCAACGAGAGTAAAGTTTTCATGTGCCAACTCAAAATGCTCCA
>NZ_QOAY01000090.1:0-238 GCF_003314775.1 Microbacterium sp. H6
CTCCGTGGTCGTGCTGCTCGTGCGCGAACCGATCTCGTCGAGCTCCGTCTGCTCGGCCTGCAGCTCCGCGGTCCGCATCCGGAGGGCGTGCGCTTCGGCGAGCCGGTCGAGTCCGCGCATCGCCCTCCGCGCTTCGGCGTGCTCTGTCCTCGCCTCGTCCACCGTCCGCTTCTGCAGTTCGGACAGGGTCGTCAGGTCGACCAGCAGGGTCCGGCCGGCGACGCGAGCTGCCGCGAGC
>NZ_QOAY01000121.1:0-238 GCF_003314775.1 Microbacterium sp. H6
CGCCGTCGCCGGCCTGCCGCGGCCCACCCGCCGGACCTTGGGCCACCCACACCCACCCTCGGTGTTCGATGCAGCAGCGTGGCCCTGCTGCCTGCACCAGGGGGGTTCACCACCTCCCCCCTAAAGAGACCTTAAGACATTTTCCATTTTCCCACCAGGAGACGTTCCTTATCCGAGGAGTCACACCCCCCTCTAAACTCGTCATCTTAACGATTTTTGACCTGAGATTTCGCACAGA
>NZ_QOAY01000200.1:0-250 GCF_003314775.1 Microbacterium sp. H6
AAATTATTTCTCAAAACGCTAAAACAATATCGAGTAAAAATTGATTTTTAAATTCATTTGACCATCATTTATATGGGTTACCAATATGAAACTTGACCTTTTAGCCATTTCCAAAATGCATGTCAAATATTAGCCGATTTGAAAATTTTGAAATGTTCATGTCAAAATGGTTTATTTTCATAGGTTAAACCCCTTTGGAAATTGACAAATTTTAAGGTGAAATTGAAAATTTTGAAATTGGCTCATACTT
>NZ_QOAY01000024.1:0-250 GCF_003314775.1 Microbacterium sp. H6
TCCTCGTGCGCGATGTGCGGGATCAAATCGCGGCGCAGCTGACCACCGTGGCCTTGCGATTCGTCGAACGGCATCGACACGGCGAGCTGCTCCAACGTGGCACGGCCGAGATCGCCGCGCTCTCCGCCTTCGTGCGCGAGTCGTCGACCGCGCTTCTCGTGACTGGGTCGACCGTCGTCCTGCTGGTGACCGTGCTCGCATTCCAGTCCTGGGTGCTGACGCTCGTCCTCGTCGTCGTCTTCCTCCCCCC
>NZ_QOAY01000142.1:0-304 GCF_003314775.1 Microbacterium sp. H6
CGATTAGAAGATTTAGCTTGTATGAATCGCTATTGGTTTGATACCAATAATGGCAGTCGATTCAGTATGGTAAGGATACGTATATATCCACGATTGAAAAGTCGATAAGGGTATATTTTCATATCTTCATATATATAGATTTGAAAGCACGTCTGATCTAGTATATGGAATGGAAAAGAATGTACACATCCATTCTTTTCCATTCCATATTCCAGAGGAAGTGAAGGTTAGTAGAAGATTAATTGATATATCAAATCAAAATGAACTCACATTATTATTTATTATTACTGATCAAAAAAAATAC
>NZ_QOAY01000248.1:0-7546 GCF_003314775.1 Microbacterium sp. H6
AGCGAGTTTGATGCTGACCAAAGAGACAAATTCATTGCTGACTTCATCCATTGCCAACCCCACAAGGAGGTTGGTCTTTGATCCAAAGGAATTCTCAACTAGCCGAAGCTAGACGAGGATAATTTGGCATTTGACAAGTGCACGCTGTTGAGTTCTCAAGGATCGGATGCTCCCACGACCCAGCCATCACAGCCAGGCCCGAAGGGCAACTTCTCTATCTTACCCACCTTGTCCCGCTTGTCAAATCGGCGCGCTGTGCGAATCAGAGATCCGCAGCGCAGCTGATGACAGCCGCAGAAGAGGTGGAGTCCCTATCCTAGACGCAAGCGCCTGTTCTCTCAAGTGAGAGTGGATCGGGAGTGGTTCTCCGCTTGAGGGGGGTGAAGCTCTTGGCTCCTCCGCTTCCCTGTGGGGCGAACAAGTAATAAGTTACGCGGGTCCCGGGGATCTGGCAAATCGGGCCACCCCACCCGGGCGTGTCGCCTTGACTCGTCGAGTGATTTCCTGCGGGTCAGGGGCAGTTTCGGTGGCGATGCGCACCCGCAGTACGATCACGCCATGCCGGATTCAGCTGATCGCCTCCCCACCCCAGGCCTGTTCTCGATGGACGCCGACGGCGGCGCACATGAGGGGCGGGCGGCAGCTCAGCTGCTCGCGCGCATCGGGCGGGAGCTCGGCCTCGGTGACGCCGACGACGCTGTCCGACCGCTCCGTGTGGTCCCACTTCCCTCGCGACTGGCCACCGCTGACCTCGCCTGGGCGAGCGTGAGCGCAGCCATGCTTGCTGCCGGCGGGGTCCCGGCTTCGCTCGATCCGGATCGGATCGCGGTCGCGTTCCGCAGTGACCGTGTTTTGACGATCGATGACGTCGCTCCCCCGGTCTGGTCCGAGTACTCAGGGTTCTGGCGGACAGCAGACGGATGGATCCGCACCCACGGGAACTATCCCCATCACGCGGCGGCGCTGCGTGCGGGACTCGGTCTGCGAGACGGTGCGGGCGGCGATCTCGTCGGGGGTACCCTCGCCGAACGGGACTCTCACGATGCCGTCCGCGAGATCACGGCTGCCGGCGGGCTCGCTGTCGTCGTCGCTGCGGAGGATCCCGCCCTCGATCGTGCCGCCAGAGAGCGTCCGCTCCTGGAGATCAGCCGACCGGACGGGATGTCCGATGCGCTCGACCAACCCGCCGTTGGACTTTCCGTGCGTGCGGGCCGTCGACCACTTCAGGGCATGCGCGTCCTCGACCTGACAAGGGTCATCGCCGGCCCGGTGTGCACGAGGACACTCGCCCTGCTCGGTGCCGATGTGCTGCGCATCGATCCGCCGACGCTGCCAGAGCCGGAGTGGCAGCACCTCGATACGGGCCATGGCAAACGGTCGGCCGTGCTGGACGCGCGGAGCGCTCGCTTCCATGATCTGCTCGCGCGGGCCGATGCCGTCGTGCTCGGATACCGTCCGGCGTCACTCGACCGGCTGGGGTTGGACCCCGACCTGCTCGTGCGCCGATACCCGGGCCTGGTGGTCGCGCAACTGAGCGCCTGGGGCACGGAGGAACCGGAGCGAGCCGGTTTCGACAGCCTCGTGCAGGCGGAATCCGGCATCGCGCTCATCGAATCGGTCGACGGTGATCGTCCCGGCGCACTTCCCGCGCAGGCTCTCGACCACAGCGCGGGCTATCTGCTCGCTGCCGCTGTGACCTCTCTGCTCCGGGGGAACCGCCGAGAGGAGCGTTCGTGCGTGGTCCGCACATCGCTTCGTCGCATCGCGGCGGAACTGCTCGGGATGCCGCGTCGCGGGATGGCCGGAGCCGAGGTCGAGTTCGACGTGCGGCCGCATGCCGCCCGGTTCGGTGTCGACGGGAGCGCAGTGGTGACCGCTCGACCCGCGCTGACGGGACTCGAGTTCGCGGCCCCGCACGCCTGGGGGTCCGATCAGCCCGTCTGGTGACGGCGTCCTCGCACCGACAGCGCGATGCAGAGCGCCACGGTGAGCGCACCCCAGAGGGCACAGGCCGGAGGAAGCACCCGATACGCGAGGTGCTGAACGGTGAAGTCCGCGTCGAGGGGGCCGAAGACGACGAGACCCCCGACCCACGCGATGACGAGGAACCCGGGGAGCGAGATCCACCACGCCACGCGCACCCACGGCGGCGATGACTGCGTTACGCCCTGACGCGGTGTCTGCCGACGGAGCCGGAGCAGAGCCCAGATGCCGATGACCCCGAGGCCGATCAGGCTCGAACCGTGTTGGAGCCACTTGAACCCTGGCAGCGGTCCCCACATGTCGTCGAGGCCGGGGATCAGGTGCACGCCCCACCGTCCCTCATGCGTGAAGAGGTCCCACACGATGTGCGAGAGAACACCGATCACGAACGACGCCGCGAGCAGGAACGGATACGCGCGCGTGCGCCCCACACCGACTGCAGCTCCTGCCGCCGTGAGACCCCTGTCATTCCATTCCTCAGGCAACCGCCGAACCAGCCAGAGCGGAGCGAGTTCGGGAACAGCCGGACGGAGCACGACCCGCCAGATCAAGAACAGCACGAACGCGAGAAGCCCTGTCCACACGACATTGCCGAACGTGTGCGTGAACGAGTAGTTCAGTCCTGCGCCACGCACGAACAACGGCAGGTCCGGGGTCATCGCGCCGATCGCGATCGCAGCCGGCACGAGCGGCGTGCGGATGAACGGCAGCGCTACCAGGGCGTGACTGGGCGTGAACGGCATCGAGCTCGGGCTCAGCCGACGAAGAGGCCGGCGAGGGTCTTCTTGCCACGGCGGAGCACGGAGACCCCGCCGGGAAGCGAGCCCTGGACCGTCGCCGTCTCGTCGTCGACGCGTTCGCCGTCGAGCGTGACGCCGCCCTGCGTGATCGCGCGCCTCGCCTCTGACAGGCTCGACACGAGCCCCGTCGACACCAGGGCCTCGACCACCGGGGTGCCGGCGCCGACGGTCGCATTCGGCAGCTCCTCCAGAGCAGTGCGGAGCGTCTCGGCATCGAGCGTGGTCAGGTCTCCCTGTCCGAAGAGAGCCTCGGAAGCTGCGAGCACGGCAGCTGTCGCCGCCACACCGTGCACGGTCGCCACAACTTCGAGCGCCAGCCTCTTCTGAGCGGCTCGGCGGAACGGCTCCGCGGCCACGAGCTCGGCGTACTCCTCGATCTCCGACCTGGTGAGGAATGTGAAGACCTTCAGACGTTCGATCACGTCGGAGTCCGCGGTGCTCAGCCAGAACTGGTACATCCGGTACGGGCTGCACATGTCGGCGTCGAGCCAGATGGCGTTGCCCTCGCTCTTGCCGAACTTCGTGCCGTCGCTGTTCGTGATGAGGGGTGTGCCGATGGCATGCACCGACGCCCCCTCGGCACGGCGGATGAGCTCGGTGCCGCTGGTGAGGTTGCCCCACTGATCCGAGCCGCCGGTCTGCAGCACGCAGTCGTACTGCCGGTACAGCTCGAGGAAGTCCATGCCCTGCAGGATCTGGTAGCTGAACTCGGTGTAGCTGATGCCCTCATCGGAGTTGAGTCGCGCCGCGACCGCATCCTTCTTGAGCATCGTGCCCACACGGAAGTACTTGCCGATCTCGCGCAGGAAGTCGATCGCGCTCAGCGGCGCCGTCCAGTCGAGGTTGTTCACGATGCGGGCGGCGTTCTCACCCTCGAAGCTGAGGTAGCGCTCGACCTGGGCACGCAGGCGTCCGACCCAGTCCTCGACCGTCTCCCGCGTGTTCAGCGTGCGCTCGGCCGTCGGACGAGGGTCGCCGATCAGACCGGTCGAGCCGCCGACGAGACCGAGCGGCTTGTGACCGGCGAGCTGGATGCGACGCAGCGTGAGCAGCTGCACGAGGTTTCCGAGGTGCAGACTCGCCGCCGTCGGATCGAAACCGCAGTAGTACGTGATCGGGTCTCCCGCGAGCAGGGCGCGCAGCGCCTCCTGGTCGGTGGACACATGGACCAGGCCACGCCACACGAGTTCGTCCCACACGTTCTCGAACGCGGGATCGATCGCCTGGGGTGCGGTCGTCAGATCGGGAGTTGACACGCGCTCCAGGCTATCAGCGCGGTACAGCCTCGAATTCCGTTCAGACAGGCGTGTCAAGACGGTCGAACTCCTGCGCCGTCAGCGAGATCGATGCCGCATCCATGGCGGCGTCCAACTGCTCTACTCTGCTTCCCCCGACGATGGGGCGGATCCCCCGTGCGAGCTGCCAGGCCAGCACGATCTGCCCTCTGCCGACTCCGCGAGCGGCGGCGATCTCCTCCAGCACCGCGAGCCGCCGCGTGGTCCCCGGGTGGTCGTACACCTCGGGTACCGGTTTGGCCTGGTTGTCATACGCCCCCGAGAGCAACGGCGTGTACGCCCACACCTCGATGCCGTTGTCTCGGGCGAAGTCCCGCTGCTCATCGCTGAGCACGCCGAAGGGATGCGCCACACCGGGTGGGAGGGTGCCCGGTCGGGTGCGCAGGTAGGTGCTGTTCAGCTGGAAGGCATCGATGGGGACGCTGCCGATCGACTTGGCGTGAGCGCGGGCGCGTTCGATGCGCCAGGCAGGATGGTTGGAGGCGCCGACACGGGTCACCGTGCCGGCGGACGTGAGCGCGGCCAGGGCGTCGACGGTGTCCTCGATCGCGACGGCGCGGTCCTCCTGGTGCAACCAGAGCAGGTCGATCCTGTCGACGCCGAGGCGATCGAGAATCCCCTCGACGGCGGCACCGATCGCGCGTGGCGAGAGCCCGGTCCGGTGTTCGGGCCAGGAGCCGGGCCACAGCGGCTCCGCTCCCACCTTGGTGGAGATGCGCACCTGCTGCCGGGCGCCTGGTCGTGCCGCGAGCCAGCGTCCGATGACTTCCTCCGACGCTCCCCCGTGTCCGCTCTCGCTCGCCCAGAAGCTGTAGCAGTCTGCCGTGTCGATCCAGGTGCCGCCTCGCTCGACGAAACGGTCGAGCAGGGCGAAGGAGGTGTCCTCGTCGACGAGCGTGCCGAAGGACATCGCGCCGAGGACGAGCGGGGATGCGGGTGCGTTCCGAGTGGTCATGACCTCACTGTGCAACCTGGAGCGCACTCCAGGTCAAGACCTATGCTCAGGAGATGACGACGTACACCCCGGCGGAGACCGCAGCGCGTTCCGGCTTCAGCATCGACACGCTCAGGTACTACGAACGGGAAGGCATCCTGCCCACGGTCACCCGCACCGCCGGCGGGCATCGCGCCTACACCGACGCCGACCTCGGGCTGCTCGACTTCCTCAAGTGCCTTCGCGAGACGGGCATGCCGGTCGAACGACTGCGCCGCTACGGACAGCTCTGTCGGAGCGAGGAGACGATCCCCGAACGGATCGCACTCCTCGAAGAGCATGCGGCGACGGTCGAACAGCAGCTCGCCGAGGTCCTCGCGCAGCAGCGACGCCTCGCGGAGAAGCTGGACTGGTATCGATCGCTGAGTTGAGATCGCTCAGCTGTGCGCCGCCCACCACACCAGGAACGCGGCACCCAGCGCGATCACCCAGCTCACCAGACTGCCTACGAGGAAGTACTCGGCGCGGGCGCCGGTCTCGCCATCGCGGGAGATCTCGGGGAATCGGACGATGCCCTTCGCCGCGAGCATCGCGGCGAGGATCGGATACGCCGCGGCGAGGGTGAGGATGAGGACGAGGATGCGCTCCAGCGGTCCGATCAGTCGACCGCCTTTGAAGCCGCTGCGCGGATCGCGGGGTGCGGGTGCCGTCTCGGCGCCCTCCTCCTCGACGGTGTCTGCCTGGACGGTGTCTGCTTCGGTGGTTCCTGTTTCCACGGTTCCGGCCACGACAGGTGCTGCCTCCGCGGTCGGCATCGCCGGGTCACGGGGAAGCCACGTGTGCTCGCCATCGAGTGCCGCACGCACCACGAGGTTCGACGACTCGAGGAGGAAGACCCCGGCACCGAGCGCGAGCATGGCGAGATCGAACGGAACCTCCCCGAACGGCGACCGGAGGTGCCAGATCGCACCGATGAGACCGGAGTCGGAACGGGCGCCGAGCCAGACGACGGCTCCGACGCTCAGAACCGCGAGCAGGACGGCCGGCCAGAACCCCAGGGGCGCCGGACGCTCCGTCGGCATGCACCACACCCAGAGCGCGCCGACGACGAGGGCGAGCACCATGGGAAGAAGGGCATCGCCGACGCTGCCGAGCAGGAGCAGGATGACGGCGATCACGAGATAGCCGACCCAGCGGCGGGGCGCGAACTGACGCACCAGATCGGCGGCGCCGACCGACAGGAGGAGGAACCCCGCGACGATCATGCGCGCGCCCCTCGAAGCGCGGCTACGCCCTCGATGAGCGCAGCCGTTCCCGCACTGCGCAGCGACTTGGAGACGCTGGGCTGGGTGATGCCCTCTTCCGCAGCGAGTTCCTGCTGGGATCGACCGAGCAGACGACCGTAGGCGAGCCGTCGTTCCCGCTCGCTCATCGCCCCCACCAGCTCATCGCGGACGAGGAGGTAGGCGTTCGATGCCGCGATCGTGCTCTCCATGACCTCATCCTGCCCGGATGATCCGACAATCCACGACCGCGTGCGCGGCACGGCGCGACTCTCTCGCGCGTGCACGGTCTCGATCGCCGCTCTGGCCGCGTACCAGCCCGGTCCGTCGGCGAGTTCACCGTGCACGGACTCGACAGGGCGCACCTCCCCCACCCCGATGCCGAAGCGGAAGGCGACACCGTCCGGCAGCCGCAGCTGGATCATCAGGAGCGACACCATGGCGTCGGCCAGATCGAGATAGACACCCTGCTGCTCGTCGCCGACGGTGGGCGTGAGCGGCTGCGCCGCCAACGGGAGGTCTGCTTCGACGTCGGCTATGGTGTCGTCGAGCACGCGTTGCGCGGCTGTGCGATCGTCGAGACGACGAGAACCCACGATGTCTGCGAGTACCGCGATGACCATGGCATAACCATATCACGAATAATCCTCGACTTATGCGTCAATTGGTTATATCTTGAGATCATGCCTGAATCGCACATGATCCCCTGGTCCGACGGAACCTGGACCAACGCTCCGACCTCCCCCGCCGCGCTACCCGCCGGAACGACTCCGCTCGATGTCACCGCGGTGGAGAGCAGCGATGCCTGGCGGCACACCGCTTACGGCTTCGTGCACGACACCGAGCACGCCCTGCTCGCCCCGCTCGGGGTCGGTGAGGCCATGGAGGTCTCCTTCCGCGCACCGTGGGACGGCCAGTTCGACCAGGCAGGCGTCTTCGTGCGCATCGACGAGGAGCACTGGGTGAAGACGGGTCTCGAGTACGCCGACGGCCATCTGGGACTCGGCGCCGTGGTCACAGCCGGTGTCTCCGACTGGTCCGTCGGCCACGTCGACGAGTGGCTCGAGAGCGAGATCACCGTGCGCGTCAGCCGCTGGGCGGATTCCCTGATCGTTCGCGCCCGCGCCGACGACGGCCCCTGGCGACTCGTCAGGGTCGCCCCATTCGACGGACAGGCAGCCGCGGCAGCCGGTCCGTTCCTCGCGGCACCGACCCGCGCCGGCCTCACCGTGCGCTTCACGCGCTGGGAAC
>NZ_QOAY01000294.1:0-186 GCF_003314775.1 Microbacterium sp. H6
CACGCCGTCGCGCAGCACCACGGGCGCGGCCGCGTGGGTCACGGTGACAGCGGGGGCCGAGCCGTCGACCGGCGCGACGGTGAAGCTGAACTCCGGCGTGTACCAGCCGCGGTCGATGTCGGCCTGCGTGAGCGTACGCCGCGGGGTGCTGCAGTTGTAGGCGTCGTACGCCGGCAGGTTCAGCCA
>NZ_QOAY01000294.1:443-2676 GCF_003314775.1 Microbacterium sp. H6
ACTGCGGCAGCGTGAGCGTCGCGGTCGTCTGGCTCAGCCGTCCGTCGGCCGCGGTGAAGGCGGCCTGCAGACGCTGGGCGCCCGCGGCTCCCTGCGGTGCGGTGACCTGCACGTTCACGGTGGCGCTCGCGCCCGGTGCGAGGCCGGTGACCTGCGCCGTGGTCGCCGTCCAGCCGGTCGGAGTGTGGAAGGTGACGGCACCGCTGAGCGCTGTCGATTCCTGGTTCGTGACGGTGACCGGAACCGTGGTGGCCGCACCGGGGGTGAGAGCGGTCTGCGGCACCGACAGCGGGGCGCACACCGCGTTCATCCACGCCTCGTCGAACGAGGAGAACTGCATGGTGTTCGTGTATCCGGCCTCCCACAGCACCCCCACCCTGCCGTCGTCGATCGCCGTGGCGCTGGAGTAGGCGAACGTGCCGGTCTCGAGCGTGCGCAGGCCCGGCCAGGTCTCGCCGTCGTCGCACGAGAGCCGCACCGCCCCGTTCACGCGGTTGCCGTCGGCGCCGTTGTTGGCGTTCGTGAAGACCAGTTTCCTCGCGTCGACGCTGGCCGCAGGGGCGTCCGGGTGCAGGCGCGTGATCGAGGCGTTGTTCGTGGGGTCGGGCAGCTCGGGGTCACGGGTGACCGGCCCGTAGCTGTGGCCGCCGTCCGTCGAGATCGCCACCTTGCGCAGACGGCCGTTGGAGCTGTCGCGCGAGTTGAGCATGACGCGGCCGTCGGAGAGCTCGACGACCTTGTTCTCGTCCATGCCGGTGCCGACATACTCGCCGCGCTCCCAGGTGACACCGCCGTCGTCGGAGTACACCGAGTACGCCTGGATCGCCGTCGATCCGTTCGACTGCCGCACCGTGCCGGCGTACTGCTGGATGAGTCGGCCCGCGTGGGCGCCGTAACGCAGTTGGATGCCCTCGCCCGACGTCGCGAACGTGCCCTTCACGTCCCCCGCCACGGGCGTGTACACGCCTGCGCTGGTGGTGCCGTTCGAGGTCTTGGCGACGTCGGTGATCAGCCGCGGGGCGCTCCATGTCGCACCGCCGTCGTCCGAGTGGATCACCGCGGCGCCCATGACCTGCCGGTTCGCGTCGTCGTCTCCGTAGGCGCTCCCCTGGAATCCCTGGTCCTTGGAGTGCACGAAGAACGCGAAGACGCGGCCGCTCTCCCGGTCGACGACGTAGCTCGGGTCGGAGTAGCCGTACTGGCCGCTTCCGGTCTTCCCTGCCGCGATGATCTGCAGCGGGCCCCAGGTGCGACCGTTGTCGGTCGAACGGCGCTGGATGATCGAGTTCGGGTTGGGGGCGTCGGCCGCGTTCCCCGGTCGGGCATCCCACGACGCGAGGACCACGCCGTCGCCGAGGTGGGCGAGCGCGGGGATGCGGTAGAAGTAGTTCGCGGCGGTACGGTCGGCACCGATGTTCAGCTCGAGGTAGTCGCCCGGATCGGCGTTCGGATCGGTCAGGTACCCGGGGGCGGGGGCCGCCGAAGCTGCGGTGGCGGGGAGGGTGAGGGCGAGGACGAGCGCCGCGATAGTGCCGTATCGCAGCAGCGGGCGACGGCGGCCACGGCCATTCCGAGAGGCGGGCGGGAGAGGAACGTGCATGGACAGACCTTTCTGTTCGTGCGGAAATCAGACGTCTGATGTCTGATTTCAAGTCACTCTAGCGAGAGGTCAGACGTCGAACAAGGGTCGGCGCAGCACCTCGAGGTTCCGCGCGACGGTGCGCAGGGCGTCCCGGGCACTGGCGTCGTCAGGGCGTCGGGCCGTCTTCAGCCCCAGCCAGGCGACGTCGCCCGCTGCCGCGAGTGCCGCAGCGACGTGTGCATCATCGAGGAGCGAGGCCGATTCCGGATGCGTCGAGGCGATCGGCAGATGCGCATCCACCCACGGAGGACCGTACGGAGTCTGCACGGCCGCAGCGCCGGAGAAGGCGAGGCCGACGAGGAACCCGGAGGCTGCGGCTGCGGCGATCTGCGCGGTCACGGCGTCCGCATCGCGCAGCTCGATCGCCGAGCGACCCCAGTTGAGCCAGAGCCCGACCGGCGCTCCCGCTGACCGGATCGCGGCGATCTCGTCGTCGAGGGAGAGGAAACCCTTCTCCGGGATCTGCCCTGGCACCGACGCATCGCAGTGCTCGACGACCAGGCGCGCTGCCGACCAGTCGAGGGCGGCGGCTTCCTGCAGCGAACGCACGAACGGTTCCACGGCTCCCGCCACCCGCGGGGCGGTGTGCAG
>NZ_QOAY01000103.1:0-18141 GCF_003314775.1 Microbacterium sp. H6
AGGTCGCCGCCTGCGGAGCCGCCGTTGCCCGCGGAACCGCCGTTACCTGCGGAGCCGCCGTTGCCCGGTGTCGTCGCTCCGCCACCGGACGCGGCCGTGACGCTCAGAGCTGCAGTGACCTCGGTGCCGTCGGGCTGGATCACGGCGAGCGTGTGCGCACCGGCCGGAGTGTTCGCCGGGACGGTCACCGTGCGCTGGAACGAGCCGTCCGCATCGGCGGTGGCCGTGCCCAGCTGCACCGGGTCGGAACGCAGCTCGAGCCGCAGCTGAGCGCCCTCTGCGAAGCCGCTGCCCGTCACCGTGACCGTGCCACCGGCCTGCACGGATGCCGCGCCGAGTTCGACCTTCGCCGGAGCCTCGGGCTCGGGGGTGACCGGAGGTGTGACGCCGGCCTCGGTCACCCACTTCTCGCCCGCATCCGACTTGGTCACCGTGAACGTGTCGTAGACGGCACCGACGGGGAGGTCCGTCGTGGCGTCCGGCTGCTTCTCGGCCAGGTACGACCGGTAGACCAGCTGATTCTTCGAGACGTCGATCACCTGGTAGGTCGTCACGCCCTGACCGCGCAGCACCTGGGTGGCGCCGTTGTTGGTCCAGACGTTCTTCTCCGGCGTCTCCAGGTCGTAGTGCTTCGCGCCCGAGTTCGAGACGACGTAGACCGGGCCCGTGGTGAGGCCGGGGGTCTCGGTCGCGTCGGTGTTCACGTATCCGCGGGCGTACGTGTGGTCGTGTCCCATGAGAACCAGGTCGATGTCGTTGCGCTGGAAGACCGGCAGCCACTCGGCGCGGAGGATGGGCTCATCGCGCCCGGCCGAGGCCGAGAACACGGGCTGGTGGAACGTGACGACGTTCCACTTCGACGGGCTGTTCTGCAGCAGCAGGTCGAGCCATGCACCCTGGAAGCGCGTCCACAGGGTGCCGATCTGCGACGAGGGGCACTCCGCCCCCGCGCACGACGGGAGGCCGGCCGGGGTGAGGAACGTCGTGTCGCGAGTGGCGTTCAGGGTGATGAAACGCACGCCCTGGTAGTCGGTGTAGTACGCGGTCTCTGCGGCGAACGAGCTCCAGTGGTCGAAGAACGCGCGGTACTGCTGCGCGACCTCGGAGTCGCCCTTCGCCAGGTTCGCCAGTTCGCCGATGGAGCTGGTCGACGGGTTGTTGCGCGGGTACTCGAACGCCGCCTTCCACGCCGTGAGCAGCTTGTCGCCGGAGTACTCGTGGTTGCCGGGGGCGGCCATCACGTTCGTACGGACGGCCGAATCCTTCATGCCCTTGAACCAGTTGACCCACTCGTTCTCGTTGCTCGACGTGTTGATCAGGTCACCCGCGTGCACGGAGCCGATCGAGCGGGGAGCCTGCGCCTCGGCCTGCTTCACGACGCTCGGCCACGTGGTGTCCAGACCGATCTGGGCGTCGCCGTAGTAGATGAACTGGAAGTCGGTCGCGGACGGATCCGCGGTGCGGAAGGTGAACCAGTCGCTCCAGCTTCCGGGCAGGCCGACGCGGTAGCGGTACTCGGTGGCAGCGGTGAGACCCGTCACCGTCGCCGAGAAGTGCTTGTTCGGGTTGCCGTTCACGACACCAGCGTCGTACGCGTCGACCGTGCGGGTCTCTCCGCCGGCGGACGGGGCGATCTCGACCTGTCCGACCGTGTGTGAGGCGTCGCCTGCGAGCCAGGAGAACGACTGCGAGACGGCCGGCTGTTCGGTCGGGGTGAGGATGACGCGCGTCGGCGGCGCGACGACGGGGGTGCCCGGTGCGGAGGCCTTCACGAGGGTCAACGCGGACATGTCGAAGAAGATGTCGGAGCTGGTCGCGCGGTCCTGGAACAGCGACACCGCGATCGTGTTGGTGCCGTCGTGCAGCAGGGTTCCCTCGGCGCTGAACGTGCTCGTGAGCGGGTCGCCGTTGCCATCGCCCGCGTACTCGACGCTGGTGGTGTCGGTGATCCTGCCGTCGACGTAGCGGGCCACCTCCTGGCCGTTGATCCAAACGATGATGGCGTCGTCGTAGGTGATGGTGCTCTGCAGGGCGGCGACCTGCTCGGCGACGCCTGCCTCGAGCTCGAACGTCGTGCGGAAGAAGTAGGTCGGCACGGTCGGGGCCGCCGTGCCGTCGAGGTAGTGGTTGAGCAGGGTCTTGGGCGTCTGCGGGCCGACCGGTGCGAGCTTCCCGCCCTTGGCGCCGAACGAGCCCGGAGCCGTCTTCCACGCGCTGTCGTCGTAGGCAGGCAAGGTCCAGTCGCGGAGGGCTGCGGGTGCGGGAGACGGGTCGGATCCGTCGTCGAGGTAGTGCCAGGCGGTGTCGCCGGTGATCAGCGAGCTCGTCGGCACTTCGGGGTCGGGGGCGGCAAGAGCCGCGGGGGCGACGACGGCGCCGCCGAGCAGGGCGAGGAGCGCGACGGACGTCAGTCCGCGACGCCGCCACCGCACCGCAGGGGTGAGGGAGGTCATGTCAGTCCTTCGAGGTGGGGTTTCCGTGCTCAGCCGCACGGGGCGCCTCCACCCCATCGAAGCGGGATGACCGGGCGCTGACCTCCTGGCGACAGCAAGGTGAACTCCGCGACCGACGCTCGTGTAACGATGCTCACTACGATGTGCACATGTCCGATCCCGCGAAGCCGCGACGCTGGCGACTCGACCCGTCCTCACCTCCGGCAGCGGTACTGGAAGATCGAACGAAATGGCCGGCGTGGCAGCGGTTGTGGCGCCGGATCATGGTGAGGTGGGCGCTGTTCTCGCTCGCGTTCTTGCTTCCGTGGGGCGCGATGATGCTTCTCGCGTTCAATGAGCAAGCTGTCCCCGAAGGCATCGCGATCCCGATCCTCGCACTGCTCATGACTGTCTTCGTCAGCATGATGTTCCCCATGCGCCGTTGGACCAGACGGGAACTCGATGACTTCGCGCGGCAGGAACTCGATCTTGACGCGTGGCCCTGAGCCTTTCAGTATCTGCGCCGACGTACCGCTCGTTGATGTGTCGTTCTCCGAAGGCCCCGTCGCCCGGCCGAAACGGAGACCAACTGTGCGCGGAGCGGCGTGTCGAGGGGCGGCGCGCCGGCGCGCGGGCGGTTGGTCTGGGTTTTGGCCGGGGCGGTTGGCAGCCCCGGCACGGACGGCTCGCCCCGGTACGCTGGAACCCATGCTCAACATGGCTGACGGCCTCGCTCGTCTCGGTGCGCTCGCCGAGAACCCGGTCGTCCGCACCCTGGCGACGGCGTTCGAGGAGGCGGGCTTCGACCTCGCGGTCGTCGGCGGTCCGGTGCGTGATGCCCTGCTCGGCCGTGACACGCACGATCTCGATTTCACGACGAACGCGTCCCCCGACGACATCCTGGCCATCGTCACGCCCATCTCCACCGCGCAGTGGGACATCGGTCGCGCGTTCGGCACGATCGGCGCGCGCGTGCAGCGTGAACAGGTCGAGATCACGACCTATCGCGCGGACAGCTACGACGGTGTGACCCGCAAGCCCACCGTGGAGTTCGGCGACACCATCGACGGCGACCTCGTGCGCCGCGACTTCACCGTGAACGCCATGGCGCTGCAGGTGCCGTCCGTGAAGCTCGTCGACCCGACCGGCGGGGTAGAAGACCTCATCGCCGGCGTCCTGCGCACGCCGGCGGATCCTCGGGTGTCGTTCGGCGACGACCCGCTCCGGATGCTGCGCGCCGCTCGCTTCAGCGCCCAGCTCGGCTTCCAGGTCGAGGAGGCGACGGCCGCGGCGATCACCGAGCTGCGCGAGACGCTGAAGATCGTCAGCCCCGAGCGCGTCCAGTCCGAGCTGGTGCGCCTCATGCAGACCGACGACCCGGTGCGCGGCATCCGCGTGCTGGTGGACACCGGGCTGATCGACGAGTTCCTCCCCGAAGTGACCGAGCTGCGCCTCGAAGTCGACGAGCACCACCACCACAAGGATGTCTACGAGCACTCGCTGACCGTGCTCGCCCAGGCCATCGAGCTCGAGCACTCCCGTCATCCCGGAGCCGTACCGGATGTGCCGCTGCGCATCGCTGCGCTGCTGCACGACATCGGCAAGCCGCGCACGCGCAAGCTCGAGGCCGGGGGCGTCGTCACGTTCCACCACCACGACGTCGTGGGTGCGCGGATGGCGCGCAAGCGGCTGCAGGCGCTGCGTTTCGACACCGAGACCACGAACGCCGTCGCCACGCTCATCGAGCTGCACCTGCGCTTCTTCGGCTACGCCGAGGGGGCGTGGACGGACGCAGCCGTGCGCCGCTACGTGCGCGACGCCGGCGACCTGCTGGAACGCCTGCACATCCTCACCCGTGCCGACGTGACCACACGGAACAAGCGCAAGGCCGGCCGTCTCGCGAGCGCGTACGACGACATCGAGTCGCGCATCGCCGCGCTCCGCGAGCAGGAGGAGCTCGACGCCATCCGCCCGGAGCTCGACGGCAACCGCATCCAGCAGGTGCTCGGGATCGGACCGGGCCGCGAGGTCGGTGAGGCCTATCGGTTCCTGCTCGACCTGCGCCTGGACGAGGGTGTGCTCGGTGCGGACGTCGCCGAGCAGCGACTGCGCGAGTGGTGGGCTGCGCGCGACTGACCGCGCACAGTGACCGCGCACAGTGACCGCGCTCGGTGGCCGCACTGTGGTGGCCGCACTGTGGTGGCCGCACTGTGGCGGCTCAGACCAGGGGCGAGGTCACGATCGCTGCACTGTCGGGCGGCAGCGTCACGAGCGAGTCCTCCCGACGGAACCCCGACGTGGAAAGCAGCACCCTGGTGCGGGCTCCCACGTCGAACGCCTGCGACGTCGATGCGAGGTTGACCACCACGGAGAGGTCTCCGCGGTCGATGCGGTAGACCCGCCGTTCGGGCGTGCCGTCGGTCTCTCGGACCTCCACCGCGGTGTGCGTGGAGTCGGGGTCGGTGAGGGCGGGCCACTCCCTTCGCAGCGTCACGAGGTCGCGGTACAGGGCGAGCATCCGCGCGTGCTCCGGATCGTCGAGCTCGCTCCAGTCGAGGTGGGAGCGGGCGAACGTGTCGGGGTCCTGTGGGTCGGGCACCGCATCCGGATCCCACCCCATGCGGGCGAACTCGGCGGTCCGCCCCTCGGCGACGGCGCGGCCGAGCTCGGGTTCGGGGTGCGAGGTGAAGAACTGCCAGGGGGTGGACGCACCCCACTCCTCGCCCATGAAGAGCATCGGAGTGCCGGGGGCGGTGAGGGTCAGGACCGCAGCGACGGCCAGGCGATCCGGAGAGAGGGTGGCGGAGAGGCGGTCGCCTGCCGCGCGGTTGCCCACCTGATCGTGGTCCTGCGCGAAGGTCACGAGTCGCCACGTCGGCACTTCGGGTGGGATCGGCGCGCCGTGGGGACGTCCGCGGAAGGACGAGAACGTGCCGTCATGGAAGAACCCGTGCTCGGTCACCTTCGCCAGGGCATTCTCCGCGGCGAAGTCGGCGTAGTAGCCGCCGGTCTCCCCCGTGAGGGCCACATGGACGGCGTGGTGCCAGTCGTCTGACCACTGCGCGGTCAGGCCGTAGCCACCGGCCTCACGGGGCAGGATGAGCGTCGGATCGTTGAGGTCGGACTCGGCGATCAGGGCGAGCGGACGATCGAGCTGCACCGACAGCGCGTCGACGCGTTCGGCGAGTTCGCGGAGGATGTGCACAGGGCTCTGATCGTGCAGAGCATGCACCGCATCGAGACGCAGCCCGTCGACATGGAAGTCCTGCAACCACATCAGGGCGTTGTCGATGATGTAGTCGCGCACGGCCGGTTCGTCGAGGTTGACCGAGTCGCCCCACGCCGTGCTCTCGCCCTCGCGCAGGTAGGGGCCGAACAGGGGCAGGTAGTTGCCGCTCGGACCGAGGTGGTTGTAGACCACGTCCTGCACCACGGCGAGCCCGTGCCCGTGCGCGGCATCCACGAACCGCTGGTACGCGGCAGGGCCCCCGTACGCCTCGTGCACCGCGTACCAGAGCACTCCGTCGTAGCCCCAGTTCCAGCGCCCGTTGAAGGCGTTGACCGGAAGCAGCTCGACGTGCGTCACCCCCAGCTGCACCAGGTGAGGCAGGCGCGTGATCGCGGCGTCGAGCGTCCCCTCCGGCGTGAACGTGCCGAGGTGAAGTTCGTAGACCAGGCCTCCGGCGAGCTGCCGTCCCGCCCATCCCGCATCGCTCCAGGCGAAGTCGCCGACGTCGAACGCCGCGGATGCCGCGTGCACACCGTCGGGCTGTCGGCGAGAGCGCGGATCCGGCCGCAGCTCGGGATCGTCGTCGAAGACGAACCCGTAGCGTTCGCCGGTTTCGAGCTCGTCGCCGGCTCGCCACCATCCGCCTGACGTCGGATCGAGATCGGTCTGCGTCGTGCTGCCGTGTCGAGAGGTTCGTCTCAGCCGCACCCTGCTCGCCTTCGGTGCCCAGACCTCGATCATCGATACCCCGCCGTCATCGACACCCCGCCGTCATCGATACCCGCCGACACCGTCGTGCCGTCATCGAGCACACGGATTTCATCGGGCGAGCTCGAGCAGAGCCACCGGATACGTGTCCAGCAGCTCGGCCAGCCGGACCGGCCCCGGTCCGATGCGTCGGCCGGTCAGCAGGTCGGTGGCGGGGAGGCCGGGGCGCATCATGACAGTGTCGCCCCATCCTCCGCGGCGCGCCAGCCCCATCGGAAGACGGGTGGCCACGACGGTGATCCCTCCGCGATGAGCCGCGACAGCGTGGTCGGCTGCCGCGCCCTCGACGACAGCGGGACGGTAGAACCGGAACAGCTCGGGGTTGTCTCGACGGGCGCGCAGTGCTCGCGACGTGACGAGCAGCTTCGCCCGCGCAGAGTCGTCGACGGCGGGGAGGATGCCCCGCGCGACCTCCGCGTCGAGCTCCGCGAGCATCCGCCTCCGCAGCTCGAAGTCGACCGGTCGACGGTTGTCGGGGTCGACGAGGGAGAGGTCCCACAGCTCCGTGCCCTGATACACGTCGGGGACGCCGGGCGCGGTGAGCTGCAGCAGCTTCGCGGAGAGCGAGTTGGAGCGGCCGGCCGCCAGGATCTCGTCCACGAAGCGTTCCAGGATCGGGGCGGCTTTGCCCTCGAGCGCCTGCGCGATCGTCGCGAGGCCCTCCTCGAACCGCGCATCCGGATGCTGCCAGGTCGTGGCCTCCGCGGCCTCGCGTGCCGCCTTGGTCGCATAGGCGAGGAAACGCTCGGAGGAGAGGGGCCACGCACCGACCGCCGCCTGCCAGAGCAGGGCATCCAGCGGACCGTGGCCGGTGGTCGCGATGGTGCGGAGCTCACCCAGCACCTCGGCCCAGCGCTCGGGGATCTCGGAGAGGACCGACAGTCGGGCGCGCACATCCTCCGAGCGCTTCGTGTCGTGCGTCGACAGCGTGGTCATCGAGTGGGGCCAGGCGCCGAGCCTGGCGTTCTGCCGCCGATGGAAGTCGTCGACCGTCACGGCGGGGATCGCGGGGTCGGCGCCCACCTCGGTGAGCGTTCCCAGTCGGGTCAAGCGGTAGAACGCGGTGTCCTCGACGCCCTTCGCCATCACCGCTCCAGTTACCTGAGGAAAGCGCTGCGCGACCTCGAGTCGGGGGTCGGACAGCAGCGGCTCGAGCTCGGCGAAGGCCGCCGAGAGGTCGGGGCGGCGTCGACGGGCCTCGGTGAACGCGACGCGCAGATGCTCGCGCCCCTCGGGGAGGTACGAGCGATAGACCGGGAAGCACGCCACGAGTTCAGCCAGGGCGTCATCGGCGTGCACGATCCCGTGGGGCAGAGTGCGCACGAGCCGGCGCACCTCCGCCTGCAGCAGCCCGTCGGCGATCATGCGCTTGGAGTCGTGGATCAGGTCAGGCCACGCGGGGGCGGCCGGGAGCCCGGTCTCCGCACGCAGCCTCTCGTCGAGAGTGTCGAGAGCGTCGACTCCCGCACGGTCGACGAAGAGCCGATCGATGTCGGCGAGAGCGTCGTATCCGGTCGTTCCATCGGTGCGCCACCACGCGGGCAGGGCTTCGCCCGGTTCGAGGATCTTCTCGACCAGCGTGTACGCCCGCCCCGTCGCGTCAGCCAGGCGCTCCAGATATCCGGTCGGATCGACGAGCCCGTCGGGGTGATCGACACGTAGTCCGTCCGCGAGCCCGCTGCGGATCCATCGGATGATCTCGCGATGCGACTCCGCGAAGACGTCCGGCAGCTCGACTCGGAGGCCGGCGAGCTCGGAGACGGCGAAGAACCGTCTGTAGTTGAGATCGGTGTTCTGCTCCTCCCAGTAGCGGAGGTCGTAATGCTGGGCGGCGAGCAGTGCGGGAAGGTCGTCGGCCAGCTGCGCCGTGCCGGGGGCGAGCGGCAGCACGTGCTCGAAGTACGTCAGCACGCCGTCGGGCGCGTCGGGTGCCGGGGTCGTGTCGACGGCGAAGAGGCGCTCGGTGATCGCCCGATCCGGTGATGAGCCCAGGATCGGCAGGATCAGACGCCCACCGCCGGCCGCCCAGTCGATGTCGAAGGCCGCCGCGACACGGGTCTCCCTCCCCAGACGCAGCACCTCCCACCACCAGGCGTTCTGGCGTGGGGCACCGACTCCCATGTGGTTGGGCACGATGTCGGCGAGGATCCCGAGCCCTGCGGCCCGAGCGGCGGCGGCGAAGCGCTCGAGTCCTTCCTCGCCTCCGCGCTCGGGGTCGACGCGTCCGTGGTCGACCACGTCGTAACCGTGGTTCGAGCCGCTGACCGCCGCGAGCACGGGGGAGAGGTACGCCCAGGAGACGCCGAGGTCGGCGAGGTAATCGGTCACCCCTGCCGCGGAGTCGAGGGGGAAATCGGCGGTGATCTGCAATCGGTAGGTGGAGAGCGGACGCAGGGTCACGACGCCGCCTGCCCGCTCTGGGCGCGGAGGGAGGCGTCGACCGAGTCGTCGGCGGCCTCCGGCACTCCGTCGATCTCCTGCAGCACCAGGGTCGCCTTGCCGTCGAGCGGGATGCCGTTCCCGGGCTCCAGCGCGCGATCCGCGGCCAGTTCGCCTGCGGTGTCGACGACGATCCGCCATTGCGCACCGTGGCGCTCGTCGGGGATGACGAGGTCGATCGGCTCGTCGCCGCTGTTGAAGTAGACGAGGAAGTTCACGTCGGTGACGGGGCGCCCTCGCGAATCGTTCTCGCGGATGCCCTGTCCGTTGAGGAACATCCCCACGGAGCGCCCGAATCCGGAATCCCAGTCCTCCGGGGCCATCGGTCGGCCATCGGGGCGCAGCCAGACGACGTCGGGGATGCGGTCGTCGTCGGAGCGGCCGGGGCGACCGTCGAAGAAGCGGCTGCGGCGGAAGGTGGGATGCTCACGGCGGAGTCGGGCCACGGCGGCGGTGAACTCGACGAGGGGCAGGTCGGCCGCCTCCCAGTCGATCCAGGTGAGCTCGTTGTCCTGCGCGTAGCCGTTGTTGTTGCCGTGCTGCGTGCGGCCGAGCTCGTCGCCGTGGGAGATCATCGGCACGCCCTGCGAGAGCAGCAGCGTGGCGAGGAAGTTCCGCTGCTGACGCGCGCGGCGCCGGTTGATGTCGATGTCGTCGGTCGGTCCCTCCGCGCCCATGTTGTCGGAGCGGTTGTGGGATTCGCCGTCGTTGTTGTCCTCGCCGTTCGCCTCGTTGTGCTTCTCGTTGTACGAGACGAGGTCGCGCAGGGTGAAGCCGTCGTGCGCAGTGACGAAGTTGATCGAGGCGACGGGTCGTCGGCCGGAGTGCTCGTACAGGTCGGCGGACCCGGTGAGGCGGGAGGCGAACTCGCCGAGTGCCTGCGGCTCACCGCGCCAGAAATCGCGCACGGTGTCTCGGTACTTGCCGTTCCACTCTGTCCACTGCGGCGGGAAGTTGCCCACCTGGTAGCCCCCGGGGCCGATGTCCCACGGCTCGGCGATGAGCTTCACCTGCGAGACGATCGGGTCCTGCTGCACGAGCTCGAAGAACGCCGCGAGGCGGTCGACGTCGTAGAACTCGCGGGCGAGGGTCGCCGCGAGGTCGAAGCGGAACCCGTCGACGTGCATCTCGGTCACCCAATAGCGCAGCGAGTCCATGAGCAGCTGCAGGGCATGCGGATTGCCCGCGTTCAGACTGTTGCCCGTGCCGGTGTAGTCCGTGTAGTAGCGCTTGTCCTCTTCGAGTCGGTAGTACGCCTCGTTGTCGATACCGCGCATCGAGAGCGTCGGGCCGAGGTGGTTGCCCTCCGCGGTGTGGTTGTAGACCACGTCGAGGATGACCTCGATCCCGGCCTCGTGCAGGGTGCGCACCATCGCCCGGAACTCCTGCACCTGCTGGCCGTGCTCGCCCGTCGCGGAGTAGGTGTTGTGCGGGGCGAAGAACCCCAGGGTGTTGTAGCCCCAGTAGTTCGACAGCCCCTTCTCCTCGAGCACGGAGTCGTCGACGAACTGGTGCACGGGCATGAGCTCCAGCGCCGTGATGCCGAGGCGCTGGAGGTGCTCGACGACGGCGGGGTGGGCGATGCCGGCGTAGGTGCCTCGGAGCTCTTCGGGGATGTCGGGATGCCGCTGGGTGAGCCCCTTCACGTGCGCCTCGTAGATCACGGTCTCGGCATATGGGGTCTTCAGCGGTCGATCACCCGCCCATTCGAAGAAGGGATTGACCACGACGCTCTTGACCATCGCGGCCGCGGAGTCGTCGTCGTTGCGCGAGTCGGGATCGCCGAAGTCGTAGCCGAAGAGGGGCTGGCCCCAGTCCATCCGCCCGGCGACGGCCTTGGCGTACGGGTCGAGCAGCAGCTTGTTCGCGTTGAAGCGCTGCCCCTGGGCGGGGTCGTACGGTCCGTGCACGCGGTAGCCGTAGAGCTGCCCCGGCTGCACCGTGGGAAGGTAGCCGTGCCAGACGAACGCGTCCACCTCGGTGAGGGGCACGCGGGTCTCCGTGCCGTCCTCATCGAACAGGCACAGCTCGACGCGCTCGGCGCCTTCGCTGAAGAGGGCGAAGTTCGTCCCCTGACCGTCGAAGGTCGCCCCGAGCGGATATGCGGTTCCGGGCCAGATCTCGCCGCTCATCCGGCGACGGTGTGGTTGCGGGTGCCGGCTGCCATGGCATCGACGATACTCACTGCACGCTCGAAATCGTAGACCTGCGCGACCTCCACCGAGCGGGGATACGGGTGGCCCAGATAGCAGACGAAAAGCGGTGGCACGACGTCGATGTAGCCGACGGGACGATCGTGGCTGACGACGTAGCGGTCGAAGCCGACGCGCTCGCACACGGCTTCGACCGCGGGCCGGTGAGCCGGTCTGTCGGCGGGGTGCGCGGAGGCGTGGCGGGCAGAGCCAGTGGGGGTGGGGGTTCGGACGTTCATGGCGCCTCCTGACTCGTGGGGTGCTCCCACGCTAGGAACCAGACCGCCCTTCGGGAACACCGTTGCCAGGGCGGCGAGGAGGAGGTATGGCGCGTCCTTCTCCTCGCCGTCCGGGCGTCAGGTCTCGTCGGGATATCAGCTCTCGTGGGGGCGGCGTTGCAGTTCCGTGACGACGACGCCCGAGTCGTAGGCGACCGTCTGCACCGCATCGAACCGCTCGGGACGGTAAGAGCGCTCACGGAAGAGCGGGATGCCCGCCCCGAAGAGCAGCGGCTGCCGCTTCAGCACGAGTCGATCGATCTCGTCTGCGAGGGTTGCCGCGAGTGCGCCGCCGCCGCACAGCCAGATCGCTGCTCCCTCCTCCTGCTTCAGGCGTCGCACCACCGACACGGGGTGCTCCGCTGTCACTTCGAGGTTCTCGCCGTCCGCTGTCCTCGTGCTGCTGAACACGATCTGGCGGAGGTGTCGATAGGGACTCGACAGCCCGCCCACGGCGTAGGTGTTCCACCCCATGAGGACGGTGTCGAACATCTCGCGCCGCTGCGGAACCCCGAGGGCTTCGGCGGCGACGGTCGGCAGCGTGTCGGCGAAGCGGGCATTGATGCCGTCCATGTGGTCGCCCTCGATGAGGAACGCGTCGAATTCACCGTTCGGACCAGCGATGTACCCGTCGAGGCTGACGGCGGCGTAGTACACGAGCTCTCGCATGGTTCTCCAATCACAACATCTGTAGCGGTTACAGTACAACAGGCGTAGTGATTGCGCTAGGGTTCCTTCCATGGTGAAGAACGACTCGCGACGACGGACCATCGCGGATGCGGGACTCGCCGTGCTCGCACGCGAAGGATCACGGGGGCTCACGCACCGAGCCGTCGACGTCGCCGCTCAGGTCCCGATCGGCACGACGTCGAACTACTTCCGCAGCAGGGACGCCCTGATCGAAGGACTGGTCGAGCGGATCGGGGAGCGTCTCGCACCGAGCGCCGATGATCTCGAACGCCGGTCGAAGGCCGCCCCGGGACCCGCGCTCTTCGCCGACTACCTCCGCGACATCGTGCGACGCCTGACCGACGATCGGGACGTGACGCTCGCGCTGTTCGAGCTGCGGCTCGAGGGCGGTCGGCGGCCCGAGGTCGCAGCCGTCCTCGGTGCGTGGCAGCGCGCCGGGTTCGACGCCGACGTGGCTTTCAACACCGCGGCGGGACTCCCGGGTGGACGCCGCGAGATCGCCCTGTTCCACTATGCGATCGATGGACTCCTGCTCGACAGGCTCACGACGCCCATCGATCAGGAGACCTCCACCGACGACGTCATCGACGACCTGGTCGCCGGGCTCATCCGCTGACCCGGCGGGGTGTTCCCTCGGGGGCGCGCTGCTCGTACACTGAGGCAACGCACGCTCTCGACGATCGGAGACCGCTGTGTCTGCGCCGTGGCAGGTATCCCGCGAGTCGCTTCCCCCGACATCGCGACTTCTCATCGAGCGTGCGCACGAGGAGCTGCTCGCCGGGAACCTCGAAGACCGGCGTCTGCAGGAGGTGCGGCCACTCGTCCGGGAGTCGTGGGAGCGGGCGTGGCGCAGTCGCGTCGGCCCCGAGGGCGCTCCTCCGCTCGATCTCGTGAGCGACGAGCTGGACGCCTATCGGCTGGCGCATCCGCTCGCCTCCGTCATGGACATGATCCGTGCCCTCCTGCTGCCCGGCGAGGCCCAGGATGCCGGTGTCGTCATCGCCGTCGGCGACCAGGCGGGCCGTCTGCTGTGGATCGAGGGCGACAGGCAGCTGCGGTCGCTCACCGACGACATGGGCTTCGTCGCGGGAGCGAACTGGTCGGAGGATGCCGTCGGCACCAGCGCACCCGGAACCGCTCTGGTGCTCGGACAGTCCGTGCAGATCCGCGGCGCGGAGCACTACAACCGTCTCGTGCACCCCTGGTCCTGCACCGCGGCTCCCGTCCGCGACCCGGAGACGCACCGCGTGCTCGGGGTCATCGACATCACCGGGGGAGCGGAGGTCGTCTCGCTGCAGGCACGGCTGCTCGTGGATGCGACAGCCCGCGCCGTGGAGTCGGAGCTGATGGTGGCGCGTCTGCGGGCGCGCAGCGAGGCGCACCGGCCTCGTGCGTCGGCTGCGAAGTCCCGGGTGCCGGCAACGGCGCGGGCGACACTTCACGTGCTCGGACGCGATCGTGCCCGATTGGAGACGGAGTCGGACCACGAAGAGTCCGTGATCGAGCTCAGCGCCCGTCATGCCGCGATCCTGCTGATGCTCGGCGTGCACCGACAGGGACTCTCGGCCGAGCGCCTGTGCGAGCTCGTGTACGGACCGGGCGTCTCGCCCGACACGCTCCGCCCCGAGATGGTCCGGCTGCGGAAGGTGCTCGAGCGCACGGCTCCCGACCTCGTGCCGGAGTCGCGACCGTACCGCCTTCCCGTCACCCTCGACACCGATGCGCACGACGTTCTGTCGCTGCTGGACCGAGGTGCCCACAGGGTGGCGCTCACCGCCTACCGAGGACCGGTGCTGCCCGAGTCGACGTCGCCGGGTGTGGAGGAATTCCGCGAGTCGGTGCGCGCGGCGCTGCGGGAGGCGATGCTGTCCGAGGCGAGTCTCGACGTGCTGCTCTCCTATGCGGAGATCCCCGAGGGCCAGGGTGACGCCGAAGCCCTCCGCCTCGCCCTGGAGATGCTCCCCGCCCGGTCGCCGAAGCGCGCGGGACTGGTCGCGCGGATCGAGCGTCTCGAGGCCTGAGCCTCTGCAACCGGTCGCAACGTTGCGCATCGGGTCGCAACGTCGGTCGACCTAGCTTCGGGGAAGAGCCGCAGCACCGAAGCGCGGCGCACCCGTCGAAGGAGACCCCCATGACCATCGTCGAAGAAGACGTGTCCGTCGCCCCATCGTCCACCGCATACGCCGCCCCCGGGCAGCCCGGAGCCGTCGCGAACTATCGGGCGCGCTACGGCCACTACATCGGTGGCGAGTTCGTGGAACCCGTCAAGGGCCAGTACTTCGAGAACGTCAGCCCCGTCAACGGCAAGCCCTTCACCGAGGTCGGGCGCGGCACCAGCGAAGACATCGACCGGGCGGTCGAGGTCGCCTGGCAGGCATTCGCCGGCTGGGGCAAGACGAGCCCAGCCGAGCGGTCGGTGATCCTCAACCGCATCGCCGACCGCATCGAGCAGCACCTGGAGGAGATCGCGGTCGCCGAGACGTGGGAGAACGGCAAGCCCGTGCGGGAGACGCTCGCGGCCGACATCCCTCTCGCGGTCGATCACTTCCGCTACTTCGCCGGAGTGCTTCGGGCTCAGGAGGGCGGCATCAGCCAGCTCGACGAGAACACCGTGGCGTACCACTTCCATGAGCCGCTCGGCGTGGTCGGGCAGATCATCCCGTGGAACTTCCCGATCCTGATGGCGGTGTGGAAGCTGGCGCCCGCGCTCGCCGCAGGCAACTGCGTGGTGATCAAGCCGGCCGAACAGACCCCGGCCTCACTGCTGTTCCTGTTCGACATCATCGGCGACCTTCTGCCCGCCGGCGTCGTCAACATCGTCAACGGCTTCGGCATCGAGGCGGGTGCTCCGCTCGCACAGCACAAGCGCATCCGCAAGGTCGCCTTCACCGGAGAGACCACGACCGGGCGACTGATCATGCAGTACGCATCGCAGAACCTCATCCCGGTGACGCTCGAACTCGGAGGCAAGAGCCCGAACGTGTTCTTCGAAGATGTCGCCCGCTCGACGAACGACCCCTTCTACGACAAGGCGCTCGAGGGGTTCACGATGTTCGCGCTCAATCAGGGCGAGGTCTGCACCTGCCCGTCTCGCGCCCTCATCCAGCGCTCGATCTACGACGGCTTCCTCGCCGACGGCCTGGAGCGGGTGGGCAAGGTCGTGCAGGGCAACCCGCTCGACCCCGCCACCATGATCGGAGCTCAGGCGTCGAACGACCAGCTGGAGAAGATCCTCAGCTACATCGACATCGGGAAGCAGGGCGGTGCGCGGCTGCTGACCGGTGGCGAGCGCGTCGACCTCGGCGGCGATCTCAGCGAGGGCTACTACGTGGCTCCGACCGTGTTCGAGGGCACGAACGACATGCGCATCTTCCAGGAGGAGATCTTCGGCCCGGTGCTGTCGGTCACCTCGTTCGACGGCTTCGACGACGCGATCTCGATCGCCAACGACACCCTGTACGGACTGGGCGCCGGGGTGTGGAGCCGCAGCGGCGACACGGCCTACCGCGCGGGACGGGCGATCGAGGCCGGACGGGTGTGGACCAACACGTATCACCAGTACCCGGCGCATGCGGCATTCGGCGGATACAAGCAGTCCGGCGTCGGACGGGAGAACCACAAGATGATGCTCGACCACTACCAGCAGACGAAGAACCTCCTGGTCTCGTACGCCGAAGGCCCGATGGGCTTCTTCTGAGTCACCTCTCCGGGCGGGCGCACGAGCGTCCGCCCGGACATATTCTCTGAAGGGAATGAACCGTGATCGGCGACGAGACCGTGGAACGCGTGGCCGTGACGGAAGCAGCGGCATCGCTCGTGCGCGACCTCACGGCCCAGCACGGACCCCTCATGTTCCACCAGTCCGGCGGCTGCTGCGACGGCTCATCACCCATGTGCTACCCGGTCGGCATGTTCATCACCGGGCAGGGCGACATACTTCTCGGGGCGCTCGACGTCGGCCTGGACCGGCCCGTCGAGGTGTACATGTCGGAATCGCAGTTCGAGTACTGGAAGTACACGCACCTGACGATCGACGTCGTGCCCGGCCGCGGTGCGGGTTTCAGCGTCGAGGGCCCCACCGGCATGCGATTCCTGATCCGCTCCCGGATGCTCTGACCTACTCCGGTCGCGATATGACAGCCGAATCGGCGAATCCAGCTGTCATATCGCGACGGGAGCGGCACTCAGCGCGGCAGCCGCGGAACAGCGTCGACGAGCGCCCGCGTGTAAGGGTCCTGTGGAGCGTGCAGCACGTCGGACGTGGCGCCCTGCTCCACCACGCGGCCGTCCTTCAAGACCACCGTTCGGTCGCAGGCCGAGGCGATCGCGGTGAGGTCGTGCGACACCATCACGAGCGAGAGGCCGTTCTCGCGGCGCAGTCGATCGAGCAGTTCGAGCACCTGCACGCGAGTGGTCACATCGAGCGCGCTGACCGGTTCGTCGGCGAGCAATACCCGGGGGCGGGAGACCACGGCTCGGGCGATCGCGATGCGCTGACGCTGGCCTCCCGAGAACTCGTGCGGGTAGCGGCGTGCGGTGTCGGCAGGAAGCCCGACCGCGTCGAGGGCCTCAGAGATGCGGCGCTGGGCATCCGCACCGGACGCCAGCCCCAGCGACCGCAGCGGTTCGCCGACGATGCGGTCGATGCGCTGTCGGGGGTCGAGCGAGGAGTACGGGTCCTGGAAGATCGGTTGCACGCTCGCGCGGAAGCGACGCATCTGGGCGCGGTCGCGCGGGTTCAGGGCGGTGCCCTCGAACAGCACCTGCCCGCCGAGCGGGGTGGCGAGCCCGAGCAGCAGTCGTAGGATCGTGGACTTTCCCGCACCCGACTCACCGACCAGGCCGAGCGAGTCGCCTTCATCGATGCTCAGAGAGACGTCGTCGAGCACGCGACGGGATCCGTAGGCGAAGCCGGCGCCGTGCAGTTCGAGGAGCGTCATCGTCCGCCCTCCTTGGCGTCGAGGAATGCGTCCAGAGCCCGGGCGCTGTCGACCAGCATCCGCGTGTACGGCTCGGCCGGCTCGTGCAGCACCTGCGCGACCGTACCCGATTCGACCACGAGGCCGTCGCGCAGCACGACGATGCGTTCGACCATGCGAGACACCACGGCCAGATCGTGGCTGATGAACAGCAGCGCCATGCCGCGCTCGTCGACGAGGCGTTCGAGCAGCGTGAGCACGCCGTCCTGCACGGTCACATCCAGCGCGGTGGTCGGCTCGTCGGCGATGAGCAGCTGCGGGCGCGCGGCCAGGGCGATGGCGATGGCCACACGCTGACGCTGACCGCCGGAGAGCTCGTGCGGGTAGGAGCGGGCGATGCGGGTGTCGGTCAGGGCGACCTCGCCGAGCGCGGTGGCGACGGCCTTCGCGAGCTCACCGCCACGCAGCCCGAGATGGCGTCGCAGGGGCTCCGCGATCTGACGCCCCACCCGCATCAGCGGATCGAGCGCGGTGAGGGGCTCCTGGAACACGATCTGAGCGACGGGACCGCGCAGCGGTCGCAGCTCCGCATCCCGCGCGCCGACGACCTGGTGCCCGCCGAGCAGCACCGAGCCCGATGCGCTGAGGGCGTCAGGGAGCAGGCCGGTCACCGCGAGCGAGGTCAGCGACTTGCCCGAGCCGGACTCGCCGATCAGCCCCAGGCGCTCACCCGCCGCGAGGGAGAACGAGACATCGCGCACCAGCGGCCCGGAAGCAGCGCGGACTGTGAGGCCCGTGACGTCGAGAATACTCATCGACTCCTCCGGCGGGTCGGGTCGGCGATGTCGCGCAGACCGTCGGCGAGGAAGTTCACACCGAGCACCAGCGCGATGATCGCGATACCGGGAGCGATGGCACCCACCGGGGCGACGAGGACGGTGCCCTGCGCTTCTTGCAGCATCCGTCCCCACGATGCGTTGGGCGGCGGTGCGCCGAGACCCAGGTACGACAGGCTCGCCTCGGCGAGCACCGCGGCGCCGAACTGCAGCGCGAGGCTCACGGCGAGGGTGGGGGCGATGTTCGGCAGCACGTGCTGGAACACGATGCCGAGCACCCCGGTACCGCTCGTGCGCGCGGCGGTGATGTACTGCTCCTGCAGCACGCGGCGCGCCAGGATGCGGGTGAGGCGGGCCA
>NZ_QOAY01000103.1:18313-24351 GCF_003314775.1 Microbacterium sp. H6
ATCGTGCCGAGGAGTGCGGCGATCGCGACGGCACAGGTGCCGACGATGAGGGCGATGCGTGCGCCCCACATCAGCTGCGAGAACAGGTCGCGTCCGAGCCGGTCGGTGCCGAGCAGGTGCAGCGCGCTGGGCCCTTCGAGGCGGCCGCCACTGGTGTCGGCGAGCGGATAGGGCAGCCAGAACAGCGACACCAGAGCGATCAGCACGATGAGACCCGTGAGCACGATGCCGATCAGCAGCGTCGCCTTCGGACGTCGCCGCACGGGTACGGATGCGGTGACCAGCTGTTCGGCGACGCGGCTCATCGGTTCCCCGAGACGCTCGTGCGCAGGCGCGGATCGATCAGGCGCTGCACGATGTCGGCGGCGAACCCGACCAGCAGCACGAAGAGGGTGCTGACGACGAGGACACCCTGGATCACCTGGAAGTCATGCTGCTCGATGGCCGACAGCAGCAGGCTTCCGAGTCCGGGCAGCGTGAAGACGCTCTCGACGACCACCGCGCCCAGCAGGGTGGTCGACAGCTCGATGCCGAGCACCGCGACGACCGGCACCGCGCCGTTGCGCACGCCGTGACGCAGCAGCGCCTCGCCCATGCCGGAACCTCCGGCTCGGGCGGTGCGCAGGTAGTCGCTGCCGAGCACATCGAGGGTGGCCGAGCGCACGTAGCGGCTGAGGGAGGCGCTCATGACGATCACGATCGTGATCACGGGCAGCGCGAGTGAGCGCAACGCGTCGGCCGGATCCTCCCAGTCCTTGCGGGGGAAGCCGCCGGAGGGCAGCACGCCCAGTCCGAGCGCGAACACCCAGACCAGCACCACGCCGACCCAGAACACCGGAACCGCGACGCCGAGCTGCGCGAACCCCGACAGCACGATGCCGTACCAGCGGTCGGACTTCACCGCGGCGGTGATGCCGATCACGAGCGAGACGAGCAGTGCGATCGCGAAGGCGATGAGCGTGAGCGGAAGGGTCACGGCAAGGCGATCGGCGATGTCCGGTCCGACCGGACGCGAGCTGAGGAAGGACTCGCCGAGATCGAAGCGCAGCAGTTGGCCCGCCCACGTCGTGAACTGCTGGAGCAGCGGCTGGTCGGAGCCGACCTGGGCTCGCGCGGCCGCGATCTGTTCGGGGGTCGCATTGACCGAGAGCAGGGCATTCGCAGGGTCACCGGGGAGCAGGCGCAGCAACACGAAGATCGCGATCATCGCGACGACGAGCGAGATCGCGAGGAACGCGAGGCGGCGCAGCAGATAGGCGAGCATGGCTTCTCAGGATGACGTGGGGGATGCCGACGCGCGGCATCCCCCACGCACGTCAGGACTTGACGATGTCGTAGGCGAAGAACTGCGAGTTCAGGCCGTTGACGGGGTAGCCGCTGAGGTCGCTGGAGGCGACCACGATCTGCGGGTACAGGTACAACCATACGCTCGCGGCATCAGCGGCGATCTTCTCGTTGACCTGCTTGAGCAGGGCGGTCTGCTCATCCGTCGTGGCTGCCTGCTCGGCGTCGGCGACCCACTTCTGCACGTCGGCGTCGTTGTAGCCCCAGTAGAAGTCGGGGTTGCCGTACCAGACCACATCGCGGTCGTTCACGTGCTCCTGCAGCGTCGCCTGGAAGTCCTGCTCCTTGAAGACCTTCGTGTACCACTCGTCGGCGCTGATCGTGTTGATCTCGACCGTGATGCCGACCTCGGCGAGCTGCGACTGCAGGAACTCCGCGACGGCGGGGTGCGGGTCGTAGCTCGGGGTGTCGAGGGTGAAGGTGAACCCGTCGGCGTAGCCCGCCTCCGCGAGGAGCTTCTTCGAGAGCTCGACGTCGTACGGGTTGACCTGCGTGAGGTCCTCGTACCAGGGGTCGGTGGGCGGCACCATCGAGCCAATCAACGTGCCGTAGTCGCCCCAGATCGACTCGAGGAGCTTCTTCGTGTCGATCGCGGAGTAGATGGCCTTGCGCACGAGAGTGTTGTCGAAGGGGGCGACGCGGTCGTTGAAGGCGAGCAGCTCCTTCGTCGTGGAGGTGCCCTCGCTGACGACGTAGTCGTCGGAGTCGAACTGCGTGAGCGAATCGGGACTCTGCACGCTGGTGATGACGTCGATCTCGCCGGTGACGAGGGCGTTGTTCTCGGCCGTCGCGTCGGTGAAGTACGTGTAGACGACCTCCGCGTTCTTGGCCGGGTCGCCCCAGTAGTCGTCCCAGCGCTCGAGCGTGAGGGTCGAGCCCTTCTTCCACTCGTCGAGCGTGTAGGGGCCGGTGCCGTCTTCGGTGCTCGTGATGTCGCCGGCCTCGTCGTTCACGATCCAGACGTAGCTGAGGTTGTACAGGAACGAGATCGATCGCTGCGAGAGCGTGAACACGACCGTCTTGTCATCGGGGGTCGCGATGTCGGAGATCGTCTTGAAGCTCGACTTGCGGGCGGAGACCGAGTCCTCGGCGGTGACGGCCTCGATGCTCGACTTCACGTCGGCGGAGGTGAGCGGGTCGCCGGAGTGGAAGGTCACGTCGTCGCGCAGGGTGATCGTGTACGTCAGGCCGTCGTCGGACACCTGGGCATCTTCGGCGAGGAGCGGCTCGACCTCGCCGTCGTCGGTCAGCCGGTACAGGCCTTCGTAGACGTTTCCGGTCAGCGCTTCGGTCACGCCCTGGCCGCCGCCCTGGGTGTTGCTGAGGTTGGTGGGCTCGTACAGCGAACCGATGAAGATCGTGGCGTCTTCGCTCGCGGTGCCGTCGTCGTTCGCGCCGGACGCGCAGCCGGCCACGAGGGCGAGCGTGGCGACGGCGCCGAGCGCGCCGAGGATGCGGGTTCTTCTCATGAGTACTCCAGGGTGAGCGGGTGCGGCGTCACGCCGCGTAGATGTCGAAGCCGTCGCGGAAAACGACGTTCTTCTCGCCTGCTCGGATAGGCAGGGGGAAGCGGTTGGATGCCGGCGGGAGCGGGCAGTTGTACTGGGCGCTGAAGCCGCAGGGAGGCACGAAAGCGCGGTTGAAGTCGAGGACGACGGAGCCTTCGTCGTCACGCAGCTCGACGAACAGGAAGCGCCCGGATCCGTAGGTCTCCGATCCGTTGGTCTGGTCGCCGAACACGAGCAGCAGCGTGCCGCCGTCGTCGAAGGCGGCGAGGGTGTACTCGTGGCCGTCGAGCTCGAGGCGGATGTCGCCGGGGACGACCAGGTCGCGCGTGCCGCCGTTGTCGCGGATGTGCTCGAACGACACCCTGCGTTCGCCGGAGACCGGGGTGAAGTGTCCTTCGAGCACCCATGCCGGGTCGTACTCGTAGGTGTCGATGCGGTCGAAGGCGCGGATGGCGGGGGAGTCGGCGTCCCAGACGCGCAGTCCGTGCTCGGCCACGCCGGTCTCGATGTTCGTGCGCTCGATCGGCGTCACGGTGACCGTGTCGGCCGCGGCGCGCTGTTCGGCGTCGAGGTCGGGGCGCTCCCCGGTCCAACGGGTCTCGACCAGGGCGAGGTTGCCGGTCGCGGACGTGACGGCGGTGCGGCGCTCGGCCTGCCAGTGGGTGTGATCTTCGCGTTCAGACATCACTTTCAATTCTCTTGCATGCAGAACGCGGTGGGGTCGGGCACGTCACTCGGGGTAACGCGGGTGTGGTCGCGGGAGATGCCCAGTGTACGGAGATCTGCCGTACACTGATCCCATGACCGCATCTGCATCTCCGCTCAAGAGCGCCCGGCTGGAATTCCGCGTCACGGCGGATCAGAAAGCGGCGATCGAGGAAGCGGCCGCGATCGAGGGTCGCACGGTGACGGACTTCTCCGCGTCTGCGCTCGTGGAGCGCGCGCAGGAGGTCATCGAGCGCGAACGCCGATCGCAGGTCGACGCTGTACGGTTCGAGGCCTTCATCGAAGTCATGGAGCGTCCTGCGCGTTCCATCGATGGTCTGCGCGAACTGCTGCGACGCGAAACCGTCTTCGTTGACTGACTTCCTGACTCCGCGACCGCTCGCTGCCGGTGACCGGCTGTCGGAATTCCGTTGCGGCGAGGAGAGCCTCGATATCTGGCTGCGGGGCCGGGCGCGCTCGAACGAGAAGCGCGGGGCATCGCGCACAATGGTCTCCGCCACGCGGGAAGGGGGAGTGGCTGGCTACTACTGCCTGTCTTCCAGTGCCATCGACCGCGCAGACGGACCGCCGCCACTCGCCGCAGGTATGCCCGCGTCGATCCCCATCGTGCTGCTCGGGCGTCTGGCGGTAGACCTCGAGTATGCGGGCCGCGGGCTCGGCTCCTCGCTTCTGCAACACGCGACCATGCGGGCGCTCGAGGCCGCGGAGGCGATCGGCGTCCGGGCGATCCTCGTGCACGCGATCAACGACGAGATCGTGCCGTTCTACGAGAGGTTCGGCTTCACGACATTCCCGGAGGCCCGGCGCACGCTCTTCCTCCTTGTCAAGGACGCGCGCGCGACCCTCGCCATCTGAGGCGAGTGGAGAGACCTCACCCGTTGAGGCGCTCGGTGAGATGCACCGTCACCTCGTCGCCGTCGCTCTTGCCGATGCGCTTGCGGATCGCGGCCGCGATCGGGAGCTTGTGCGTCCCGTCGCCGAGCGCCATGAAAGCTCCCCGGAAAGGCTCGCCGTCGACGGTGCCGGCGACCTTCACGAGTCCGCGCGTGCCGAAGATCGTCGCGGAGTCGCCGAGTTGCACGCAGGTCCAGGTATCGCCTTCGCGCACCTTTCCGAGGGTGGCGGTGAACGTGATGTCGAGTGGCGTGGGCATGGCAGTCTCCTTCTGGATCAGAGGAACGATCCGACGATCGCCCCGATGATGACGAGTTTGAGGGTCCAATCGAGCAGGTGGATGCCCGCCGCAGAGGGTGCGGTGCCCTCGTGTACGACACCGCCCATGAGCAGGGTGAGGGGGAGCGCGCTCAAAGCCAGCCCGAGGAGGGCCCCGGTGCCGATGCCGTGCCACCCGGCCGCGAGCATCAGACCGGCCACGAGGCACGAGGCGATGAGGCTGCGAAGCACGACGGATGCCATCTGCGCGACGACCGGAAGGCCCGGTCGGGGTGTGCTCGTCCGTGAGATGGCGGCCGAGACCGGGGGCAGGGCGTACAGCGCGGCGCTGGCGATGAACGATGCCAGCGTGGCGAGGGCGACGGCCAGAATGATCATGTCGACTCCTTTAGTACTTGCTGGTACTCAAAGTAGATCCGCAGCGCGGAACTGTCAAGTACTAAACTCTCAGGCGTGACTACGACGCCTCGAACCCCAGGGCGCCCTGCCGGTCTCACCGGTGATGCCCTGCTCGACACCGCCCGCGATGTCTTCCTCGAATTCGGGTACGCCGGGGCGTCCATGGACGAGGTGGCGAGGCGAGCGCGCATCTCGAAGGCGTCGCTGTACCGGGAGCACGACTCGAAGTCCGCTCTGTACGCGGCTGTCGTACGACACTGGGCGCTCGCGGGGCGAGACGCCATGCGACCCGCTCTCGAAGCGCTGAAGGCGAACCCCGACATCCGGGCGGGGCTCGTGACGCTCGGTGAGACCATGCGCGCCGGAATGCTGAGCGCTCCGGTCATGGCGATGCGTCGCCTCGTGATCGCTGAGGCCCCCGCTCATCCCGAGGTCGCGCGAGATTACCTGGCGCAGAGCTGGGACACCAACATCCGCAAGCTCGCTGAGGCGATGACCGAACTCTCCGATACGCACGGACTGGTCGTCGACGATGCGGAAGCCCTCGCGAGCGAGTTCACCTGGCTGGTCGTCGGTGCGCCGCTGAACGCCGGGCTTCTCGGTGGGGAGGGCGCTGCGCAGCCGGTGACCAGGGCCGTCGACCTGTTCTTGACCGCCTACGATCGTCGCTAGCTCGGAGCCAGGTACGTCGAGTCTCAGTCGCAACATATTGCAACCTCTGCCGGTATACCATTTGGGCATACGCCCAGCAGCGTCAGTCCCCAGCTGACCGTGGGCGGGGCGGCTCAGCCGTCATGCGGAGGGAGAGCGGATCTCTTTTCGATCCCGAGGGGGGATGGGGTGGGAGCTCGGTCCCCAGCCGGCACCCACCCCCACACTCGGGCTCTC